>DCKW01000023.1:1555-3388 GCA_002320485.1 Micavibrio sp. UBA1664 | reverse complement strand
AAGGAATTACAATGACTAAGGTTGAAATTTATACGTGGGAAACATGCCCCTTTTGCCGTCGCGCCAAGGAACTTTTGGATGCAAAAGACGTTGATTATAAAGAATATATGATACAAGGCGATGACGAGGCCCGCGACAAAATGGCTGCACGTGCAAACGGACGCCGCACTGTTCCGCAAATTTTTATTGATGATCAGTGGATAGGCGGATGTGACGACATGCATCTTTTGGAAGCGGAAGGTAAGCTTGATAAACTTTTATGTGCCTAGAACCTTAGTTATTAGATAGGAGCATTCATGCCAGAGAAAAAAACTGAAGCAGTAAAAGAGGAAATTAAGAAAGACGCCGAAATCGTTAAAGACGAAGTTGGCACTGTCGTGCACAATGTTGCAAATCCACAGGATGAAACCGACAGAGAAGCCCGCAAGCGTCAACCCTTCATGCCTATAGTAGGCGCTATTTTGGTGGCGATTATACTCTTTACGCTTTATGCGTTTTTTGCCCGGTAAAAATACTTTTCTTGGCAGATGGTGTAATCGGTTTTATAAAGTAAGAATGCTTAAAACAGATGCCATATATCTCGGGTCCACCACCCATGGAAAAACCCCGCAATATCTTTCATTAAAATATGCAAACCGCCACGGACTTGTTGCAGGTGCGACAGGAACCGGTAAGACCGTAACATTACAAAATCTTGCCGAGGGCTTTATACAGGCTGGCGTTCCGGTATTTTTGGCGGATGTGAAAGGCGACCTTTCGGGAATGTGTGAGGTCGGCGCGATGGAGGATTTTCTTGTCAAGAGGGCGGAAGTGATCGACCTGAACCAGTACACCCCCGCCGCGATGCCGGTTGTGTTCTGGGATTTATACGGTCAACAAGGGCATCCCGTCCGTACAACAATTACTGAAATGGGGCCAATTTTGCTGGCTCGTTTATTGGCATTAAACGATACTCAGGAAGGAATTTTGAATATTGCCTTCACGGTGGCGCGGGATGAAAACATGCCATTGCTTGATCTTAAGGATTTACGCGCCTTACTTGTCAATATATCCGATCGTTACAAGGAGTTATCAACGACATACGGTAATATTTCCAAGGCGTCTGTGGGAGCCATCCAACGCTCCCTACTTTCCTTAGAGTCGCAAGGTGCAGAAAATTTCTTTGGCGAGCCCGCCTTGAATATCACAGACATGATGCGGACAACTTTGGATGGAAAAGGTATTTGCAATATTCTTGCCGCCGACAGATTGATCCACTCGCCAAAATTATATTCGACATTCCTGCTATGGCTCCTGGCCGAGTTGTATGAACAATTGCCTGAGTGCGGTGATGTCGATAAACCCAAGCTGGTTTTCTTTTTTGACGAAGCACATCTTTTATTCAATGACGCGCCCAAAGCTTTACTGGAAAAGGTCGAACAGGTTGTCCGTTTGATCCGCTCCAAAGGTGTCGGGGTCTATTTCATTACACAAAGTCCCTCGGATGTACCTGACAAGGTTTTATCGCAATTGGCCAATAAAATTCAGCATGGTTTACGCGCCTTTACGCCCAAGGCACAAAAGGAGGTAAAGGCCGCCGCTCAATCCTTCCGTGAAAATCCGGACCTTGATACAGAAAAAACCATCACCGAACTGGGAATTGGCGAGGCTCTTGTCTCCACTTTGGAGGCCAAGGCCATCCCGTCCATGGCGCAACAAACATTAATCCGCCCGCCTGTCTCAAAACTCGGGCCCTGCTCACCTGAAAAGCGGGCGCAAGTTATGGCGTCTTCCCCCGTCGGTAAAATTTATGATACGGCGATAGACCGCGAAAGCGCCTATGAAATCCTGAAA
>DCKW01000023.1:828-1251 GCA_002320485.1 Micavibrio sp. UBA1664 | reverse complement strand
GAAAGCGCCTATGAAATCCTGAAAAAGAAACAGGCAGAAACGGCAAAAACCGCGAATGACGATGCCGAAGGTGTGTTAGGCACGTTGAAAAAGACCAAAACCCGCAAATCAAATCGTCAAGGGTATGTGGAGACCAGTTTAAAGCAAATTATACGGAGCATTTCATCCCGCGTCGGTCGTGAGATTGCCAATGCCATTTTAAAATCGATGCGGAAGTAAATTTACTTCGTCATTTGTATCAACAAATCAAACGCACGGCGGCGGTGGGAGTATTTATCTTTCCTTGCCGCGCCGAGTTCGGCAAATGTCTGCGCTTCATTTTCAGGCATAAATATCGGATCGTATCCGAAGCCGTTTTCTCCGCGTGGCGGATAGGTCAGCGTCCCCTGCACTTCGCCTCTTGCGACATATTCTCTTTCATCA
>DCKW01000023.1:0-525 GCA_002320485.1 Micavibrio sp. UBA1664 | reverse complement strand
CTTGCGACATATTCTCTTTCATCAGGCAGGACAAGCGCCAATACAGCAACAAACTGCGCGCTTTTATCAGAAATATTGCCGATATCCTCCCAGATTTTCGCCATTGCTATCGGAAAATGCTTTTCACCATGCTCGTTGATGGCCCAGCGCGCCGAATAAATTCCGGGCGCACCATCCAAGGCAGTGACGCTTAATCCGCTATCATCCGCAAGACACGGCATTGCCGTAATCGCACACGCGTGGCGGGCTTTAAGCAACGCATTGCCTTCGAATGTGTTTTCGGTTTCATCGGGTTCAGGCAAGCCAAGATCCGCCGCGCCGATAATTTTCACATTATAAGGGGCAAACATTGCCTGAAATTCGGCAATTTTCCCCTTGTTATGGGAGGCCAGAACGATTTTAGGCGGAAAGGGCATTGGCCTGTATCTCCGCCAGCTCTTTACAACCCTTTTTAGCAAGACTCATGAGTTGCGCGAATTGTTCGTCTGTAAACGGATCGGCTTCCGCCGTGCCCTGAATTTCAAC
>DCKW01000121.1:1239-14434 GCA_002320485.1 Micavibrio sp. UBA1664 | reverse complement strand
CCATGTGTCGGCGGTTCAATTCCGCCCCTCGCTACCAATATTTTCCTTATATCTCAATACGTTATACGCAATTCAGATCTTCAAATTTTACACCCAAAAAACTCCTGGGGTATAGAGGTATATACAAAACCCTATTTGCAATCTCGTATAACAAAGATTTTAAATTAGCCCGGATTTGTGATTTGTGATTTGTGCTTCTGCGGCGGCGGTGAGGCTGATCTCATGTCCGCCATTATCTGCAATTGCCTTTTTCCCGCGTACGGTCAGGTCGCTGATAAAACTGAACTGATTGCGCATGTCAAACGGATAGGCCTTTAGTTTGTAATGAGTGCCGAAAACCGTTTGCTTTAACATCACCATGACCGGCTTTTCATAGGAGAGGTACGCGCTTGTCAAGCCTACATCCAATAGTGCGGCCCTGATGATGGCGGCATCATGATCGTGCCGCACGTAAAAATCAACCACACACATCAACGTGTAAGAACCGTCATTGGAATTGGAGATATTATCTTTCCAAATTCTGTCATGCGGAATGGTTATCATGTCGTCCGAAGCCGTCAGAATTTTTATAGCCCGTAACCCAACCGTTTTGACCTCGCCGTAATCATCGGCAATTTCCACCCAATCTCCGGGACGATAGGGCCGTTCAATAATTGCGACAATTCCCGCAATCAGGCTGCTTGCGTAATCCTTGAAGGCAAAACCGATCGCCACACTCGCCGCTCCGGCAATCACCAGAAAGTTTTGGAAAGTGATGTTAAATATGATCGGTATCAGCCATAAAATTGCGAAAACCAATATTGTCAGGCGGAGAATTGGCACCGCCGCAAGAATATAAAGTCTGAGTTGACTGGGCCCTTTATTCGCCAGAAACGGTAATAAGCGCCTTATTATAACGATTGTAAGCCACGTCCCGAATATAATCAGGCCGATTTTGGTAAAGCTGATGTCCTGAAAATCGTTGATAAGCTGCATGGCTTTATCTTTGCTGATTTCAGCACCTGAGGAACCGGCAGGCGAAACATTCGGAGTAGCGTTGGTCACTATATATCCCCCACGGGTAAGCCGTTTGAAAGAAGAGCCGTGCGCATTGCCGGATATGCGGACGGGTTGCATCGTACCTGATCATCCTCACGAATGATTATTTCGGCATTCACAAGCGCGGCAAGGCTGTTATGCCAGTTTTTTTCAGGCATGATCAATGCTATTTCGGACAACGATAATGTATTATGCATTACAATTGCCTGCAGTAAAAATAAGGAATGGTCGTGATAATGAGTGGGAAGTTTGTATGGCGTAAACGGTTCGACCCATACGGTTTTTTCATCTGCCGGAATATCCAGTGACTCGGGGAAATCTTCCGGATCGCTATCCGTATCGGATTTAAGACCGTCACGCCATAAATGCCACGCAACCCATGGAATTCCAAGGCTTTTAGCGGCGAGTCTCTTTATATAATCTTTCTTGAGGGTTTCATTATCATTTTTTTCAAAAACATTCTCACCTGTTTTAAGGAGTCGAAACACAAAATTATGATCGCCCTCGTGCGCAATCTCCTGTAGCCATTTGGCAAGACGGTCCTCGTCAAAAGCCTTTGGTGTTAGGGGTGCCGCGAACATCATATCCAGTTTTAAAACCTTGCTGAAATAGGCCCAAGCCCAGCTGTTACAGCCAATTACACACGGAGTTTCCATTTCCGTTATTTTCTCCAGAATTTGGCGGAGCGGCCCTAACCCTTTTTCATGTCGTAAAAACCAATCTTCCAATCGGGGCAGGACGAGCAATTTATCCTTTGGCAATGAAATGTCCGCCTCGCTGCCATCTGTAAAAACATTCCGCGAAGGAGGTTTGATGATATGGCAGTCCTGACCATCGGCCCATAGATGTACTAGGTTATCGCTTTCACACGGTGGCAGGACGATAATTTGTGTCCAGTTTGCCGGAGAGTCCTGTTCAATCCATGGCCTAAGCGTGTTATCCAACTCTTTAATCAAAGATCCGTATGCGGGCGAAGGGGCGGCCTTATTTAATTTCCTTTTTTTAAGTGATTCCAGATTACTTTCATCGATAAGAGAGGACATTTTTTCTTTTGTAAAAGCATCCTTAATACGGGAATAAATTGTCAGAACTTTTTCATCGGCAGGCTCTGCAGGAAAACTATAGTCCTTTAAAGGATGAAATAGAATTTGGTCTTTACTATCATCAGTCATTATTTTTAACAAATTTGCTTATTAAGATTTTTGCCGATATCGCATGAGTATACACATCGCTGATAAAAATAGTACCGATTTAAATTATGAGGATTTGATGTGGGAAATAAATTTTTGGATTTATCATTTCATATTATTTTTTTATTTTACATTTTATCGACAGATATTCCATGTTCCTAAATCAAAATGAAAATGATTTTTATGGGCGGCGTTGTAATTCGGGCCCAGTGCACCTTTAAAAATACCGCAAGACTGAGTAAAAACATCCTGTAAAAACTGGCCTTTTTTATTATTTGCCCCCCAATCATTTAAAACGGAAACAGTTTGCCCATCCTTCAAGGTGAAGGCGGCAATATCAATTGCATTGGCCGTGGCATGATGGCTAAGACGCTGGGTGCCTTTTACATTTCTGCAGGAAAAAATACCATAATGAGTGATCCGACTGATGTCAGTGTTGAAATATTTTTCAGCCAAAGGGTGAACAACAGTGTTTTCCCACAAAACTAAAGCGGCAGCCAAGGCGCATTGCGATTGCACACCCGCAGAATACGGATATCGACTTTGTTGTATAGTGACCTGATCGGTAAGAAAACACGATCCCGCATTTTTGTCACCTGTTGCAGTATATTTTATTCCTGCATTGTCTAATACGGTTTGACACATTGCGTAATCATGCTTTAAGCGGCCTAATTTATATTCCGTAAAAAAACTTGCCGGCTGGGTTAAATCCACAAGTTCCCATGGAATATAGGATTTTGGAATATTCCCCTTGATAAGATGATAATTGAATATGATACCGATCAGTAATATAAGACCCAAGAAAAAAGAAAATACCTTCATGCTCTTCTAACTCATCATCACCCATAATGTTCAATGATTTAAAAAATCAGGTTTTTTTGATGACCGATACAAAGCACGTTATAATATAGGACCAAAAAAGTCTTAATTTACAACGGCTTTACTTAATAATTATATGAACTATAATTTTTTTCATACGTAATCATAAGTGGTTCAAGACATCTGATTAAATTAAAATTGTATCACGTAACGCCCCAGATTGAATTGAAATGAGATTTTTTAAAAATATAAACCAATCCAGACGCACGTTTCTTCTCACCTCTGCAACCGCGTCTGCATTGTTTTCATTTGTTAAAATAGCGAAAGCAACATCTATGAAAGCTCCTAAAACCCATGTCATGAACACATCCGAAGTGGCCATGACCGTCAATGGACAAAAACAAAACCTGACCCTTGATACGCGTACCACCCTCTTGGATGCATTGCGTGAACATCTGCATCTGACAGGAACGAAAAAAGGGTGTGATCACGGACAGTGCGGGGCATGTACCGTTTTGGTTAATGGCCGACGTGTTAATTCCTGCCTTTCACTCGCCCTGCAACACCAAGGTGACGAGATACAAACAATCGAGGGTTTGGGAACACCTGACAATATGCACCCTATGCAGACGGCCTTTGTCAAACATGATGGCTATCAATGCGGATATTGCACGCCAGGTCAGATATGTTCAGCGGTGGCAACACTGAAAGAAATCGATGAGGGCATTCCAAGTCATGTCACCCCTGACCTGAACGGCAAACCGCAACTGACGAATATGGAATTGCGTGAGAGAATGAGCGGTAATATTTGCCGTTGCGGGGCCTATTCAAATATTGCCGAGGCAATTACCGAAGTTGCGGGAGGAAAATCATGAGACCGTTTACCTTTGCCAGAGCAAATAACACGGACGAGGCGGTCCAATCAATTCAGACAAGCAAACGGGCAAAATTTATCGCCGGGGCGACAAATCTTTTGGATTTGATGAAGCTGGAAATTGAAAAGCCCGATCATCTGGTGGATATCAGTCATTTGCCGTTGAAGACCATAGAAGATACCGAAGAAGGCGGACTTCGTATCGGTGCATTGGTGACCAATACGGATCTGGCTGCTCATCCCCGCATCCGCCGTGATTACGAGGTATTGTCGCGCGCTTTGCTGGCGGGTGCCTCAGGGCAATTGCGAAATAAAGCAACAACCGGCGGAAATTTTTTACAAAGAACGCGTTGTCCCTATTTTTATGATACTAATCAGGCCTGTAACAAGCGGGACCCTGGAAGTGGATGCGGGGCATTGCAGGGTTTCAGCCGTAATTTGGCCGTTGTCGGCGTGAGTAAATCCTGTATCGCGCAACATCCCAGCGATATGGCGGTTGCCATGCGCGTACTGGATGCGAAGCTGGAAACTATCGATAGTGAAGGCAAACGCCGCGTCATGGGCGTTGAGGAATTATATACTCTGCCCGGCGATACCCCTCACATCGAAACTATATTAAAACCCAATGAACTTATCACGTCCGTGCTGTTACCAAAGCCTGTGGGCGGTAAGCATATTTATCAAAAAGTGCGTGATAGGGCGTCTTATGCGTTTGCACTTATTTCGATTGCTGCGATTATACAGCCGGATGGGACGGGCCGCATTGCAATGGGTGGTATCGCCCCCCAACCGTGGAGAAAAAATGAGGCCGATGCGTTGCTTACGAAAGGTGCAAAAGCCGTTGTCGATAAGCTCATGGAAAACGCTCAACCGACTGAACAAAACAAGTTTAAAATCAATCTAGCCGAACGCACCCTTGAGGCAGTGATAAGAGAGTCGCGAGGATAAGGTCATGAAATTCGATAAACCCGCAACAACCAACCCTATTGACCAGATGAAAGTTGTCGGAAAGGCAACGAACAGAATTGACGGCCCATTAAAGGTTACAGGGACGGCACCGTATGCTTATGAACATCAGGATATTCCGGCGAATGCCGCTTATGGCTATATCCTCGGATCAGCCATTGCCAAGGGCAAAATTTCCTCCATCGATATCCTGGCTGCCAAGACATCCCCCGGTGTGAAAGCGGTTATCACGGCTGAAAATTCCCAAGAGATTGCGGTAGGAGACATGAACACGGCAAAATTGCTCGCCGGACCGGACGTACAGCATTATCATCAGGCCGTTGCCATGGTGGTTGCCGACACGTTTGAACAAGCGCGGGCTGCGGCCTCACTCATCGATGTCAAATATTCAGAAACTGATGGCGCATTTGATTTGTCAAAGGTGAAAGGTCAGGCTGAAACGGTTGATAAGGCAAACGGCCAACCCGGCAAAACATCGGTGGGTAATTTTGATCAGGCGTTTACGGACTCACCTATTCAACTTGACGAAACATACACAACCCCCGACCAGTCGCATTCAATGATGGAACCACATGCGACTATTGCATGGTGGGAGGGTGAGAAACTATCTCTCTGGACTTCTAACCAGATGGTTGAGTGGGGGAAAAACGATGTTGCTAAAACGCTTAAAATTTCTCCGGACAATGTCCATCTTAAATCACCTTACATCGGTGGTGGATTTGGCGGGAAACTATTTGTTCGCTCCGACGCTATACTGGCGGCACTAGGTGCGAAGGCGGTTAATCGTCCGGTAAAAGTCGCACTTCAAAGACCGTTAATATTTAACAACACAACCCATCGTCCCGCTACGATACAGCGTATTCGCATCGGAACGCAGGAAGATGGTAAGATTACGGCCATTGCCCATGAAAGCTGGTCAGGGAACCTTAAGGGCGGATCGCCTGAAACGGCTGTATTTCAGACACGGCTTCTTTATGCAGGAGAAAACCGTATGACGGAATTGCGTCAGGCTGTATTAAACTTGCCTGAAGGGAATGCCATGCGTGCGCCGGGTGAGGCCGTCGGCTTGCTCGCGCTGGAAATCGCCGTGGATGAAATGGCCGAAAAATTAAAGATGGATCCGGTGCAGTTCCGTATCAAAAATGATACGCAAGTGAATCCTGAGGATCCGAGCATTCCTTTCTCGCAACGTCGATTAATAGAATGTCTGGAAACAGGCGCGAAGCGTTTCGGGTGGAACAAACGCAATCCAAACCCCGGACAGGTTCGTGAGGGGCGCTGGTTAAAAGGGTTGGGCGTGGCCGCCGCCATTCGTGGTGCGCCGGTGCAAAAATCGGCGGCACTTGTCCGGCTGGAAACAAACGGAACGATTACAGTTGAAACTGACATGACGGATATAGGTACGGGGTCATATACAATCATCGGTCAAACCGCCGCGGAAATGATGGGTGTGCCGTTAGACAAGGTCACCGTAAAATTGGGTGATTCCAACTATCCTGTCTCCTCAGGTTCAGGCGGTCAATGGGGGGCGAACAGTTCAACCGCGGGTGTCTATGCCGCATGTGTCAAGTTGCGCGAGGCAATTTCCAAAAAATTGGAGATTGATCCTGAAACGGCAATATTTACTGATGGAAATGTTCAGTCAGATGATAAGACAACATCATTGACCGATATTGCCGCAGACGGTGCTATTGAAGCTGAAGATGCAATTGAATTTGGTGATCTTGACAAGAAATACTCACTGCAAACTTTTGGGGCTCATTTTGTCGAGGTTGCAGTCGATGCATATACAGGTGAAACACGTATTCAGCGCATGTTGGCCATTTGCGATGCCGGGCGCATATTGAATCCCAAATCGGCGCGTTCTCAAGTTATAGGCGGGATGACAATGTCCGCAGGAGCGGCATTAATGGAGGAAATGGTAGTCGATAAGAGATACGGATATTTCGTCAATCACGACTTGGCTGAATATCATGTCCCTGTTCATGCCGATATCCCCCATCAAGATGTCGTGTTTTTGGAAGGAGAGGATAAATACTCCTCACCCATGAAGGCAAAAGGCGTGGGTGAACTCGGTATATGCGGGGTCGGTGCGGCCGTTGCCAATGCGATCTATAACGCGACTGGGGTGCGCGTGCGGGACTATCCGCTTACTCTTGATAAATTAATAAAGGGGTTGCCGGCCATCGCCGCTTGACGGAGATATTAATTCTCCTGAAGGCGCGGCATCAGGCTGACAAAATTACAAGGGGTGGAACGGTTATCAAATTGGTGTCGCAAAATCATGGTCCATCCGTCGCGGCAGGCGGCGGCTGATCCCGGTAAGGCGAACAAATAAGTGCCGTTGGCTAACCCGCCGGTCGCACGCGACTGAATCGTTGAGGCTCCGATTTTAGCGTAGCTGAGCCAGCGAAATAATTCACCGAATCCCGGTATCGATTTTTCATAGACGGACTCAAAGGCCTCAGGGGTGACATCACGTCCCGTCACCCCCGTTCCTCCTGTGGAGATTATAACGTCAATATCAGGGTTTGATATCCATATATGCAATTGATCTCTGATTGCCTTTTGATCGTCTTTGACAAGTGCACGGTCATGAATGAGATGCCCGTCATTTGTCGCAAGATCCCGTAGAATATCACCGGATTTGTCGGTAGAAAAATCGCGTGTGTCTGATACAGTCAGGATTGCAATATTCAACGGGATAAATTCTTTTGCCATTTTCACTCCTAAAATTTGCAAAAGACTCTATATCACGATATGACTTTATTGAACAGTAATCCGGTGGAAAACCATGAATAATACATACAGCTTCAACCTGCGTTATTTTGCCATTTTACGTGAACAGGCGGGCATTACCAATGAAACGGTTGAGACCAATGCTTCAACGCCGGGCGATCTCTATAAAGAACTTGTCAGCCGTTATAACTTTACCTTGCCTGCGGAGAGTATAAAGGCGGCTGTGAATGACCAGTTTGAAAATATGGATACGACCCTAAAAGACGGGGATAGCATCGTGTTCATTCCCCCTGTTGCGGGTGGTTAGATCATGACATTTTTAGTCAGCGCAACGCCCATCAATATCAATGCATTATCAAAATCTTTAAAAAATGATGGTGCCGGTGCCTTTGCCACTTTCGAAGGGTGGGTTCGTAACAAAAATGAAGGGTTTTCGGTTGATGCCCTTGAATATGAGGTGTTTCACGATCTGGCATTGAGCGAGGGACGCGTCATTCTGGATGAGGCCATCCATAAATACGGATTATCCAATGCCGCCGCCGTTCACCGTGAGGGTAAATTAAAAATCGGCGATTGCGCGATATGGATCGGGGTTACGGCCCCGCACAGGGGGGAGGCATTCGACGCCTGCCGTTATATCATTGATGAAATGAAACATCGTCTTCCCGTATGGAAGAAAGAGTATTATTCAAATCAGGAACCGCAATGGGTAAATTGTCAACATCATCACCATCATACCCCGCGCGCAGAAATAAACGCCCGTGATTATTATGCGCGGCAAACGATTTTACCGCAAATTGGCGATACCGGTCAGGATTTGCTGACAAATGCAAAGATTTTGGTGGTCGGTGCGGGCGGCCTCGGCTCTTCGGCTGCCTTGGCCCTTGCCGGTGCGGGTGTGGGGGTGATTGGTATTGCCGATCATGATGATCTGTCGGCAAGCAACCTTCATCGCCAGATTTTGTACAGTGTAGATGATATCGGTAAACCGAAGGCCCATCTGGCCGCATCACGGCTCAAACAACAGAACCCTTTCGTTACTGTGAATGTCCATCACGAGAAAGTTACGTCAGATAATGTTGAAGACCTCTTTGATAAATATGATTTAATACTCGATTGTACCGACAATTTTGCATCAAAATATTTACTGAATGATGCAGCAATTTTATGCAATAAATTATTGGTACAGGCCAGCATTTATCAATTTGAAGGCCAACTGCTGATCATTAATCCCCGTAATGAATCGGGTTGTTTAAGATGTTTATTTAATGAAGCGCCTCAAACTGGAATGGTTGGTGATTGCGCCACAGCAGGAATATTAGGGACGGTTCCCATGACACTAGGAACATTACAAGCCAATGAAGCGATAAAGCTTTTGTTAGGAATTGATACATTATCAGGCTTAGCGACATTTGATTTATTGTCCTTGGGCATCCATCATATAAAACGCAAAAAACGGGAAGATTGCCCGGTTTGTGGAACGCGCCCTTCACGCACATCACTTCTACCGAATGTGGAATATACCCCTTCACCTAATGATACATCGTGGCAGCAAGAATTTGTTATTATTGATGTGAGGGAAAACATGGAGTTGGCAATGAACCCGTTCCCCGCCGCCTATCATCTGCCGACTTCAAATTTTGATGTAACACCATTGGACGCTGATAAAGATGCCAAATTATTGGTTGTTTGCGCCCATGGTATAAGAAGTTTAAACGCAGCAAATTACCTGCGACAGGCAGGATGGAAAAATTGTTACAGTCTTTCAGGCGGTATCGCAAATCTTTCCGATATACACGATGGGCAGGTTGCATGATATCGCCTGTTCTCATCGACCGTTTTGGTCGCAAACATACTTACCTTCGTCTGTCCCTTACAGACAGATGTAATCTGCGATGCACCTACTGTATGCCGGAATTCGGTATGAAGTTCACGCGGCCAGACCATTTATTAACCACACCGGAGATTTTACGTCTGGGAAAATTATTTGTCGGATTGGGGGTTAACAAAATAAGACTGACAGGCGGCGAACCTACATTGCATAAAGATTTGCCGGAAATTGTCGCAGGGTTATCCGAATTAGATGGCTTGAAAAATATTACCATGACAACCAATGCCCTTAAATTGCAGGATATGGCGCAAGATTTAAAAATGGCCGGATTAACGGGCATTACGGTCAGCCTCGATTCTTTAAAACCCGAAAAATTTAACCAAATTGCCCGCCGCAATCGTCTGGATCAGGCCTTGACCGGCATTGATGCGGCCATTAACGCCGGCTTTAACCCCGTTAAAATTAACGTTGTTATCATGGCTAATATTAATGAAGATGAATTACTGGATTTCTTACAGTGGGGATATTATAAACCAGTTGATATCAGGTTTATCGAATACATGCCGTTTCCCGATACAGGGTGGAGTGAGGCCGGATTCCTCCCCTATGCGGAAATGCGCCGCCGCATCGAAACCGAATACACGCTGTCGAAGGTCGATAGCGACCCTTCTGCAGTCGGTAAAAGCTTTAGCGTTGAGGGATCCCAAATACTTGTCAGTTTTGTCACATCAATGAGTGAAAGTTTTTGCGGGGACTGCAACAGGCTACGCATCACGGCGGATGGTAATATAAAGGCATGTCTGTTTGACGATACTGAAAAAACGCTGCGTGATGTTATGCGTGACGGCGGAACGAATGACGACCTCAAAACGGTTATACAACAAGCCTTGCAAAGCAAACCCTATGAACATGAGCCGATGGATGATTTGCTTAAAAAAGATAATCGTCGTATGGTCGCAATCGGAGGATAAATGAAAGATATTACGGATAAAAATATAACCAAACGACGTGCCGTGGCACAAGCTGTGTTACATGCCAAACCTGCAACAATTACAATGTTAAGAAACGGGCAATTGCCAAAAGGTGACCCCTTGCCGGTTGCCAAAGTTGCCGCCATCCAGGCCGCAAAAAATACAAGTCAGATTATCCCTTATTGTCATCCGTTGCATCTGGAACATATTGGTGTCGAATTTGATGTGCAAGACAATCATATTACTGCGAGGGTTGAAGTCACTGCCTTCTATAAAACAGGGGTTGAGATGGAGGCTTTAACAGCTGTGAGTGCTGCCGTTCTGACAATTTATGATATGACGAAAGGCGTCGACCCCTCGATGCGTATAACCGACCATTATTTGATATCAAAAACCGGCGGTAAAAGTGATTATCAGGTACAAACAGCCTCAATATGATTAGCCTTGATGAAGCCCTTACCATTATTGCGGATAAAATTCACCCGTTAAAGGGTACTCACACCTGTAATTTAAAAAATGCTTTGGGCAAAATCGTTGCGGAGGATATTTATGCAGCAAAATCGTTGCCGCCTTTTACCAATACGGGTGTGGATGGCTATGCTTTTTATCATGACGAGGGAACAAAAGATTTTCAAATTATCGGGGCATCCTATGCGGGCGAGCCCTTCCAAGGTGTTTTAGAAAAGGGTCAGGCCGCGCGCATCGCCACAGGCGCGGTATTGCCCGCTGGCGCCGATAGCGTTGCCATGCAGGAAATATGCGATGTGGATGGCAATCACCTTCATATTCGCGAGCTACCGGAACAGGGTGCAAATATTCGAAAGGCAGGCCACGATATCGCGAAAGGTGACATCGTTGCAAGGAAGGGTAAAACGCTTACAATTCAGGATATTGCAATATTCGGGGCCCTAGGGATTACGGATGTAAAAGTTACCCGCCCGGTCAAAATCGCCGTTGCATCCTCGGGTATGGAGTTGGCAAATGCTGATACTAAAGCCCATGATGGTATGATCATTGACACCAATACTTTAATGGTGTCGCAAATGGTGTCTTCACCAAGGACAGAAGTAACCTCACTGCCATCTATTGCTGATAATTATGATGCAACTGTAATAGCGTTGAAAAACGCAGCAAAGGCACATGATATTATCATAACGACCGGCGGGGTGTCGGTCGGTGACAGGGATTTCATTCGCGATGTCCTGCATGATCATGGAGATGTATTGTTTTGGAAAATTGCTATCCGCCCCGGCAAGCCGGTTTTGGTTGCAAAAATCGGCGACTGCATCGTCGTGGGCTTGCCAGGCAATCCCGTATCGGCATTCGTGACATGCCATGTTATTGTAAAAAAAATTATTCATGCCTTGAACGGCCAAAATATACATCTGCCCGACGGTTTCCCCGTAACACTTGCCAATGATATTACAAAGCCAGATCATTTAAGATGCTTTATCCGCGCCAATTACGCTGACGGCCAAGCACACACATATAAGGATCAAAGCTCAAACCTCTATTCATCCCTGACGCAATCTACGGGTTTGATTGATCTTGAGGCAGGGCGGTCGTCTTTTAAAAAAGGGGATAGAGTTATATACCGTCCCTATTGCTTGTTTGACTAAATCGTTCAAGGTCTTGCGGGGTGTCAATATCACGCAATATATTACGGCCTTCACACAAGCCATAATCGCGCAGAGCAACTTTCAAACCTTCGCTTTTAAGCGAGAATAATTGATTAAAATAATGTTTCGGAACTGCGGCCGGAGGGCCAATAATTTCGTGGTCCAGTGTCAGGATACAACGATTCTCATTCCCGCATTGCGCCGCAATTTCCTGTAGATATGATCTGGTTATAAAGGGTTGATCAACAGGAACGATGAGGGCCATATCGCCCTTATTTTGGAAAACATGTTTAATGCCATAGGCGATTGACGACCCCATTCCTGCTTCCCAATTATTATTAAGAACATATTGAGTTTCCGATAAAGAAGCGCTGATTGCCTCGTGATGCGCCCCTGTGACAACAACAATATTTTCAACTTGCGGAGCGGAGTTTATTGCACGTTCCAGCAAGGTTTGTCCGTTATTCCATGTGGCCAATGCTTTCGGACTGCCAAAGCGGGATGCAGATCCGGCGGCAAGTATGACTGTCCATATACCGGTCATGAATGAAGCTTCATCTGTATTTGTGAGATGATTGAAAACGCGATATCTTCGGGTGTACGTCCTTTGTATGTTCCGGCAGGGGCGTGGATATTTTCCGCCCAATCCATATTAATTTCGATACCGCATAAATTTTTACTATCGGCGCATAGCTGTTCAAAACGCTTCTTTGGACCGACAAAACCTAGGTAACCGTAGTTTTTTCCATTGAGTTGACCGATGAGATCGAGATCGGCCTCGTAGTTATGGGTCATCACAATAACGGCGGATTTTTCGCCTTCATCAATATGTTTATAAAATTGATCAAGAGCAAGTATACGTGACTGTACCGCTGTACTATTCTCGATGACATGTCCCTCCCTGTAATCAAGAAAATTGACCTCCCATCCTAATGGTGGGGCTATTTCTGCAAACGGACGGGCATTGCCGCCGCATCCTAACACATACAATTTGAAAGGTTTAATCCATGGGTCAACAAACACATCGTCACTATAGTTGCCGCCACTTAAAATTGTACGTAATGCCAAAGTTTTTCGATTTGTAGATATTGCAATGCCGGCAATATCGTCGCGGTCACCGAATGGAATATAGCGATGCATATCACCAT
>DCKW01000121.1:0-938 GCA_002320485.1 Micavibrio sp. UBA1664 | reverse complement strand
GAATATAGCGATGCATATCACCATCACCCTCCGGCAATTTTTCAAATAAAATTTCGATAATTCCCGCACATCCTGTTTGATACCCCATCAAACGGTCTTCCCTGCTCATCGTGCTGAAAGATTTGACAAAAGGCATGTCATTTTGCCGTTCCAGTGCAGTCCGAATGATATCGCCCTCAAGGCAACCTCCGCTCAAATACCCGCACGATGTTCCGTCACCGAGAATGATTTTTTTTGCCCCTGATTCGCGATATCCCGACCCTGTTTTACCGATAATCGTGCACAGGAATTTTTCAACGTCTTGATGATGCCGCCAAAATTGTTGAAGCTCTTTTAAATCGCGCATGGGATGAGTGTTTTGTATTGAGAATGCATGTATGAAATATTTATAGAGATATGGATGTTCGAATGCAAGACAGGTAAAATGTGACCACAACAGGATGTTTGAAAATCCTTCAAATTTTTAATGAGGTATACAAATTTGGTATGGAGTAAAAGGAAGGGATATGACCCAAGCCATATTATTCGATGTTGACGGGGTTTTGATCCACGGATATCACGCACGGGAAGAATTGCGGCATTGCTGGGATGAAAATTTGGAGAATGATCTGGGGATCAGCCGTCAAGCATTCAAAGATGGCTTTATTTTCAAGGATTTTATCAATCATGTCCTGATCGGGCGGATGGATTTATACGATGCCCTCGAAAAATTTCTGCCGACAGTTAGTTATCACGATGATCCGCAAATTGTCATTGATTATTGGTTAAAACATGACTCACAAGTTAATCATGACTTGATTGACAAAATCAAAATCTTGAAATCCGTATCCGATGTTGACTTATATATTGCGACCAATCAGGAGCATAACCGCGCCAAATATTTAATGGACGTTCTGGGCTTTGGCGAGTATTTCATCAACATTTTTCATTCTGCCAAA
>DCKW01000093.1 GCA_002320485.1 Micavibrio sp. UBA1664 | reverse complement strand
ATATCCAGGACAATCCGGTCAGTGCAAATGTCTGGCGGCCGGTAATTTCAATTTTATCCTGTTTATTGGCGAGTATTAACAGAACACCGCTAAATCCTGTAAGGGCCATACCAATGGCAAAGGCAACCCAATCAAGGTTATCCGTAGCCAGATCGCATAGGGTCGGTATGACCATAAACACACTTAAAACGCATAGAAAAATTCCGTTGATGTATAAAACAGGTCTGAAATCCATAATGCTATATTACATCCCTATAGTATTTTTCCAATAAAAAACGGCCTTTTATACAAAGGCCGTTTTTAAATCGATTAATCGTAATTCCTATTCAAAGGTAATCACAGAGCGGCGGTTCGCAGGCTCGCGAATACCGTCTTGTGTTTGAACCAGAAGGTCGCTTTCACCGCGGTTGTCTGTCGTGATTTGAGCCGCAGGAACACCCATTTGAACCAGTTGCGCTTTCACCGCTTCGGCACGGCGTTTGGACAGTTTCTGGTTATAGGCATCAGAACCGGATGTATCTGTGTGACCCACGATACGGATAGTTTGAATGTTTTGTGCCTTGATTTCGTTCATGACAGTATCGATCACATTTGACGCACCCTGATTAATATTGGATTTGTCAAAGTCAAAGAATACAAGATACATCGCATCCTGAACATTCAATGGTTCGTTGTTATCGATCATGCCGATCGGCTCAGGAAATTCTTCCGCAGATGGCTGTGGTGCAGGTGTTAAAGAACCTTCAAGTTCGTTCATAACGGCAAGGAAATCATTTTTGCATCCGACTTCACCATCAACTTCTTCCTGCTCTTCAATCCAGCAGTCAAAACGTGCCTGAGCGATCGCTGCCTTACCCGGCATGATTTCACGGGCGCCACGGTCAAGGGCGGCAACAAGGCGCAAGTAGCCTGCTGATAATTCCTGAATTTCAGGAGCGGACAAATCCCAGTCCGTTACCGGCTCGGGCATAACATTTGTGCCTTTGGCTGCGGCAAGGCCTTTACGGGCAAAATGCAGGGCATCGGCATAATCTTTTTCCTGCTTCAATTCATAATTTGAAAAAGCGCGGTATTCGGTTGTTAATTGTTGTGTAAAAGGTGAACCGCCGGCATTCGCCTCGTTCAGCTTTTCAACTTCGTTTCCTGCGCCCAAATTTGCACAGGCCGCGAGTGATATGACGGCAACAGTCATAACGGTTGTTTTTAAAAATGACATGGTTTTCTCTCCTCAAAATCCAGATTCGTATATATTCTACCCTAACGGTTTTAAGGGACAAAGAGTTTCTTGTAAAGTATTCAATTATATACTTGACTTTCAATGTGTATAAAAACATATCTGGAGGCAGGTTTTTATAGATAATTCTAGATAGCGGTAGCGAATATGAAGGCAGATACGGAAAATACGGTTCAGGCAATCAGGCAATCACTGGTATTGCTGAGGAGGCATCTTTGAATGGGATGTTGCACTTGAACGCCTGAATGAACTAAATGCCCTGACCGAAGATCCGGATTTGTGGAATAATCCCGAAAAAGCGCAATCTTTGATGCAGGAGCGCACAGCCCTTCTGAATAATATTGAAACAGTTACTGAAATCGAGACAAATCTTCAGGATGCGATAGATATGATAGCGCTGGGTGAGGAGGAGGGCGATCAGGCAATCGTTACAGATTGCGAAAATACTCTTGATCAATTGCAGGTTAAGGCGGCAAGGCTGGAACTGGAAAGCCTGCTGTCAGGTGAAGCGGACGGGAATGATGCCTATCTTGAGGTGAATTCCGGTGCAGGCGGGACCGAGGCTTGTGACTGGGCCAATATGTTGCTGCGGATGTATACGCGCTGGGCCGACAGCAAAGGATATAAGATAGAATTGCTGGAACAAAGCGACGGGGACGAAGCGGGAATCAAATCCGCCACAATACAAATCAAGGGTCATAATGCCTATGGCTGGTTAAAAGGAGAAAACGGTGTGCATCGCCTTGTGCGGATATCGCCTTTCGATTCCAACGCGCGACGACATACAAGTTTTGCCTCCGTATCTGTCTCCCCTGTTATCAGCGATACAATTGAAATCGAAATCGAGGAAAAGGACTTGCGGATCGACACCTATCGATCAAGCGGGGCGGGCGGACAACATGTAAATACAACGGACTCCGCGGTCCGTATTACTCATAAACCGTCAGGTATCGTTGTTTCATGCCAGAACCAGAGGTCGCAACATCAAAACAAGGATGCGGCCATGAATATGTTGAAAGCCAAACTCTATGAGCTTGAATTGCAAAAACGGGAGCAGGCCAAATCCGACGCACATGGGGCGAAAACCGAAATTGGCTGGGGGCATCAAATTCGGTCTTACGTATTGGCGCCATACCAGATGATCAAGGACTTGCGAACCAATATTGAAACCAATCAATCCGACAAAGTGTTGAATGGTGATATTGACATGTTTTTGGAGGGGGCTCTTGCTTATAAACTCGGCAAAGAGACGATTTAACGTAGCGTAATTATTGATGGTTGCGAAATTATCAAAAACTTTCTATAATTTCCCCCATCATGCGTATTTTATATTTGTGTATAGCCGTATATGGCGCGATTTTGATTTTTAGCGAATTTGCATCGGCTCAATCATCCGTCTTTATTAATGATGTGCGGATATATAATGATGTAGAAACCGAAACATCATCCTAAGTCTTTTTTACCTTGAAACGACTTCTCATAAAAATCCTTTGAACTGCCTTTGCGAAGCCTTTATCATAGCTGATATCAATTTAAACGGGTAACGTGCCCGGAGGCAACAAATCATATGAAGAAGCTTTTATTATCAACAATGTTGATGGCATCCGCCTTGGGTGGGTTGGCATCACAGGGATGGTCAAGGACACTTGCGGGGCAATCTGATTGGCAGGTCAAAAAGGTGGAGGCGGAAACTCCCTATTGTACGGCCGCACGAACATTTGAGGCCAACGCCGTTTTGACGCTTGCGCAAAATGCACGCGGTGAGGGAACTGTGGCGCTTGATTTTCAACGGGATGCATTCGATGTGACGCGCCCTTACCCTGTTTTATTGCAAGTCGGCGACGCAACGCGCCAATATGCAATTAAACCGGCCTCTTCTCGGGTTATCATATTGCGTGTTGGGAACGATCAACCGCTATTTCGTGCGATGCGTAATGGCAGTAACCTTGATGTAACAATTGATAACGAGAAATTTTCACTGGATATCGGCGGATATGATTTTGCCTATGGTGATCTGTCCAAATGTCTGGGCATCGCAGATCCGCAAACAGCGGTGCAAACTATGGCCCCTGCCGCCGCAGGGACGGCAACAGCCGCTGTCGAACAGAATGCGCGCATGGAATCATTGCTTGCGGAAAATAAACGTTTAACACAGGAGTTGATGGCACGCGATCAACAGCAACAACAAATCGTTGAGCAAACATCATCCGTATCAGCAAGTGAAAGACAAGCATTGGTTCAGCAACTGGCGGATTCCGAAAAGCGGAATACTGATCTATTGACGCAGATACAGTCCCTAGAAACAAATTTAAAGGCGGCTAACCAGTCAGTGAATCCAGACCTATCACGTGTCGTTCAAGAGCGGGATGCCCAGATTGCACAATTGACCCAGCAAAACGAAACATTGAAATATTCGTTGGAGCAAACAAAAGCCCAATTGGCAAAGTTGTCGGCAGTCAGCAATGAAAGCGTTGCTATGCGCGAGGAGTTGGCTGAAATGGAAAACCAAACAGCCGCTTTAAAGGCTGAGCGTGACCAATATGAAGCTCAGTTACAAGTCAAAACAAAAGAAGTGGCAGATTTGAACGCACGTGCACCTGAGGTGGTCGTGAAAGAAGTGATTAAGGAAGTGCCTGCAGCAATTCCTGATATGACGGCAAGTGACAGCGAGATTTCACGGCGTCTTGCCGAGGCAGAGACTGCGGCGGCAACATTTCGGGCCGAGCGGGATGAATACCAACGTCTTTTGCAGGAGGAAAAACTGAATGCGAAAAACGCGGTAAAGCCTGAAGATAATAAAAATCTGATTGCCGACATTGAAAAACTGGAGGCGGAGAAAGCGGATTTGATGCGTAAACTGGCTTATGCGGAATCACGTGTGGCCGAGAGCGAGACTCAGGATGTCGAGGCAACCACAGCCGAAATTGCCCAGTTACAACAGCGTTTGAAAGAAGCGCAAATAAAATTGGGCGAGGCGAATGAAAAAGCATCTGAATTGGAGCGGCAATTGGCGCAAACGTCTGATCAAAATCGTGAAACTGCCTCTGCTTCATCGGATGATGATATGGCAATGCAATTGAAAGACATGGAGCAAAAATTGCTGACCATGACAACGGAAAAAGCTAATCTGGAAGATCAGTTAAGCGCGTATCAGGATAACAATCAGACTACACCATTAAAGGTAGAATGGAACGATGTGCCCGCCGCCGATACTACCCCTGTCAAATCACCGGAAGCCGTAAAAATTGCCGCAAAACCCAAGCAAAATATCAAACCTTCTAACGCAAATGTCGCGGAAGCTTCCGCACCGCAGCAGGATGTCGCAAAAAAACAACAAGGTGGCGGACAAACTCTTGTCAGTGATGATATTCCTAAACTTGTGAAAACTGCTGATATTCCTCTTGTCGGCAATGTGGAAAAAATCGCACGCGTTTCAGGCCCCGATTTTGCGGCCTTTCGGTGGGACACAGGCGTGGTTTATGGAAGTGGAGAGCAAAGCCGAATGGCAGATGCATCCGCCTTTGAAACCTCTGTCGCCAAATATATTGAAAAAACACAATCCCGTTGTGACGGACAATTCGCACAAAACGTCGAGGACATGGTCGTCAATACTATTTCTGTGAAGGCCGCCGATATTTCCTGTATTGATAAAAACGGAAAGGGAACCGGTGCCTCCATCCTGTTTTTCACACATAAAGGAATGTTTTACGCACTGGCACATGAGGCAGGTATGAGGACATTTGAAGTGGCGCGCGATATGCGAAAACGTCTTACAGACTCAATCGAGTCCCTTTAAAAAATAATAAAAAAAGAGGATTTTTAATCCTCTTTTTTGTCTTTCTGTGCATTGAATGTCTGTCCGAACGGGGTGAACATTTGCATGGTTTTTTGCATGATTTCAACATTACGTTTGGTCATATCTTCCATTTGTTCCATGGATGATTTAGCGCTCATCGGCATGATACCGCCGAATGATTTTTCCATCTGTTCGCGCATTTGTTCCTGTGACTGGACGAAATTCTGCATTGCCTGCTCCAGATATGTGGGGACAAAGGCCTGCATATTCCCACCATAAAATTTGATAATTTCTTTAAGGAAATTTTGAGGTAACAAATTCGGAGAATCTTCCTTAGCTTCCTGTTCAACAATAATTTGTGTCAAAACCGATTGGGTTAAATCCTTGTTGGATTTTGCATCGACAACCTTAAAATCAATTCCCTCACGCACCATTTCGGCCAGGTCGTCAAGAGTGACATAGCTGCTGCGCCCCGTGTCATAAAGACGGCGGTTAGCATATTTTTTGACGATTGTAACATCATCGGCCTTTTTTCGTGGACGTGCCATAATATATCTCCTATCTTTCCTTTATAGTATTATTAATGCACAAATGATGCCGCGGAGCAAAATATTTTTTTAATGCAGCATAAAACCCCGACACGATCCGGCCCTCGCCCTTTATGGCTACATTTAAATGCTACTGTCGCTATGATGGCGTCCCTCTCCGATACAAAAGAAATGTTTACTGCATCATCGAATATTTTGTGTGAAGCATTGCACGGGGTGGAGCAGTATCATAACAGCCCCGTGAAACCATTTCATCGCCCAATGACTGTTGTGGCAAAGCATAACGGAACGAGTTTGCTTACAGCGCAGGAATGGCAGGACGATACGGTCGTGGTACTCATACCCTCATTAATCAATAGATGGGGTATATTCGATATCGAGGCAGATCATAGTTTTGCTGCATCCTTATGTATGTCTGGATTATCGCCCGTCATTGTTGATTGGGCTGAGCCCGATGCGAAAAATATATCTTTAAATGATTATATCACTGATCATTTAAAGCCGCTTATAATGCAATTGATTGAAAGCGGTAAAACCGTTCAAGGTCTGATCGGTTATTGTATGGGTGGAACTATCATTGCAGCATTACTGTCGGCCTATCCCGAATTAAAGGATAAAACAGGCAGTCATATTTTGATAGCCCCGCCATGGGATTTTTCCTATCAAACGCCAGATCAAAAAATGAGATTGCAGGGCATGGGAATGCAAACATATGCAATGGCATCGCCTGTTCCCACGGATTTTGTGCAATCATTATTCTGGGCGATTGACCCCCTACAGGTTATAAAGAAGTTTCGGCGTTTTCCCGATATCGCAAATCCTGAGCGTTTTGTAAGGGTGGAGGATTGGCTGAATGAAGGTCGGCAGGTTAGTTTGTCGGTCATACAAACATGTTTATTTGACTGGTATCGTGACAATGAAATTATGGATGGGCGATGGTGCGTTAATAATGTTCCTGTAAAGGCCGACTCATTAGGCAAGGATGTTTTAATCGCGGGAGGTTTGCGGGACAATCTGGTTCCTTCTGCTTCGTTTAAACCGTTACTAAATAATCTAAAAAACGCACAATATGTGACCGTTGATACTGGCCATATTGGTCTGATGGCAAGTGATAAATCCAGAAAAGCCTTGTGGAAACCGATTGCGGATTTTCTGAAAAAGAGTAACGTTGTAAAAAATAATAAATAGGAGATTTAAGCCATGTCCGATCCAGTCGTCATCGTTGCCGCAAAAAGAACCGCTATCGGAAATTTTGGCGGGGCACTTTCGTCAATACCCGCTCACGAATTGGGGGCGGCCCTCATACGCAACATTCTCGAAAATACAAATGTTGCGGTGGATGATGTTGATGATGTGATTATGGGTCAGGTGCTGACTGCCGGTTGTGGGCAAAATCCGGCACGGCAGGCGGCGATTGCCGCAGGAATAGGGAGTGATAAAACGGCCCTTACAATCAATCAAGTTTGCGGATCCGGATTGCGTGCCGTGGCAATGGGAATGCAATCCATCATGAACGGTGATGCGACAATCGTCCTTGCGGGTGGACAGGAAAACATGAGCATGTCCCCGCACTGTGTGCATATGCGCAACGGTACGAAATTTGGTGATGTCAAAATGACAGATACCATGATTAAGGACGGCTTATGGGATGTATTTAACGACTATCACATGGGCATCACGGCAGAAAATATTGCACAAGAATTTGAGATTAGCAGAGAGGAACAGGACAAGTTTGCCGTATCCTCCCAAAATAAAGCCGAAGCGGCAATAAAGAGCGGTAAATTCAAGAATGAGATAATGCCCTTTGTTATCAAGGGGAAAATCGATGAGTTTGTATTCGAGATGGATGAGTTTCCGCGAGAAGGTGTGACCATCGAGGGATTGGCAAAATTGCGACCTGCATTTAAAAAGGATGGCACAGTGACGGCGGCCAATGCATCCGGTCTAAACGATGGTGCCGCATTGGTTATGCTGATGCGCAAAAGCGAAGCGGATAAACGCGGTTTAAAACCCCTTGCTGCAATAAAATCTTGGGCGACCGCAGGGGTAGATCCTGCCGTTATGGGGACAGGCCCGATTCCGGCA
>DCKW01000068.1 GCA_002320485.1 Micavibrio sp. UBA1664 | reverse complement strand
TACAGGGTTTAGCGGTGTTCTGTTAATACTCGCCAACAAACAGGATAAAATTGAAATTACCGGCCGCCAGACATTTGCGCTGACCGGGTTGTCATGGATATTGCTGAGTGTTTTTTCCGCCATTCCGTTTCTCATCGCTTTCCCCGATTTGGGTTTTGCCGATGCCGTATTTGAAACCGTTTCGGGTTTAACCACGACCGGATCAACAGTCATGAGCGGATTGGATACCATGCCATATGGCATATTGATATGGCGCGCACTTCTCCAATGGCTGGGCGGAATTGGAATTATCGTGATGGCGATTTCGGTTCTTCCGTTTTTACGTGTCGGCGGGATGCAACTTTTCCGACTGGAATCTTCCGAAAAGGAAAAACCATTACCTAAAGTGACAGATATGGCCAAGGCGCTATGCATTGCCTATTTCGTTTTAAGTTTTGCCTGTTATCTGGCCTATTATTTTTGTGGAATGACACATTTTGAGGCCGTAATTCACTCTATGACAACTGTATCCACCGGGGGGTACTCAACAACAGATGCATCGTTCGGGAATTTTTCCAATGCGACTAAGCTTTTCAGCATCGTTTTCATGATCCTCGCCGCGTTCCCATTTATCATTTTCGTAAAAATGTATCTACGCTCCCCTTTTGTTATGTTTGAAGATGAACAAACAATGGGATTTTTAAAGTTACAGGCTCTGTTTATTTTTATCATTATAACGTTTCTGTTTTTCTGGTTCCCCGGCTTTAACTGGGACACCGTAGTGGATGGGGCGTTTAATATTGTGTCGGTTTCGACAGGAACAGGATATGCCAGCAGTGATTATAACCAATGGGCGCCGTTCGCTCTTGGTTTTATCCTGTTTGCTTCTTGCATTGGCGGGTGTGCGGGATCGGCCAGTTGCGGTATCAAGATTTTCCGTTTTCAGATTTTATATGCCGTGGCAAAAACCCAAATCATGCAATTGATATACCCGAATGGTGTTTTTACTGTCAGTTACAATAAACAACCCTTGAGCATTCAGGTGGCCGCCTCGGTCATGGCGTTTTTCTTTATCTTTGTAACGGCTCTGGTGATTGTGACGCTCGCATTACTTTTATGCGGACTGGATATTTTGACAGCATTATCCGGGGCTATAACAACATTATCAAATGTCGGCCCCGGCCTCGGTGATATTATCGGCCCCGCAGGTAATTTCAGTTCCCTGCCTGACAGTGCAAAATGGATTATGATTTTATCGATGCTCCTGGGCCGCTTGGAATTTTTTACCTTGCTGGTCTTTTTCGTTCCACGGTTCTGGAGAAACTAGCGTCCGATTTTACCGACGTAGATGCGTCGTTTCCATTACCGGTTGCTCCGTTTTTATTTCAATACTGCGCACGGGAATATCACGGGTGCGAACAATATTAAACTCATGAGCAAACTCGTTAATCAGCGCCGTATCAATATCACGGATGATTTCTTCCAATACCCTTTGCAATTTTGCCTCGCGATAGGCGACCGTTACCTGTGGCGGCAGTTTCTCCACCCTTACAAAACGTAAGGAGGTTTCCCTATCCGGCAACCCTGATAAATATTTCGTGGCAACATTGATAATAATTTCATACGTATATTCCTGCTCGTTCGCGAAAGGAATATACCGCATAAACACATTATCCTGCGGTTCGGAGCTATAGCCGATATCCGCCTTTTTCAACGTTATTTTGAGGGTTCCGTTTGAACCCGTTGCCTTATATCTCTGCTCCAGATAGCGGCGCATAGCAATATCCGGCGGGGTTGGCAATTCATTGGCAATGTCCCAAGGCTTGGAACCACGTTGCGTATCCGTTGCAAAATCGATTTTTGAAATATCGACAGGAATTTTAAGTAAATGCTCGAATGTTAATTGAGGAATCGGCGTTACATATTGATCGGTGGGCGTAGCGGTACACCCATAAAGAAGAGTTGCACAAGTGGCGAGACACAAAAGCGAACGGGTGATCATATTTCTATACTATATGTTTTGTTGCAAAATTCACAAGTCATTTCAATTATGCCGTCTTGCGCCGCGTGTTGACGGTCATCCTCGCTCAAACTTTTAATCACATCACGCACCTTTTGTTCGGAACAACGACATTCATGGCGAACTGCTTTTGGGTCATAAACAATGACGCCTTCCTCATGAAATAAACGACGCAATAACTCGTTAGTATGTAAATCGGCATCAAGGATTTCCTTCTCGGTACATGTTTGCAATAACATTTTGGACCGGCTCCAATCTTCCTTGCGCTCTGCTTCCGTTTTTTCGTTAAAGGCAACGACATCCTCGTCATCGGCATAATCGTCAGGCAGATACTGCAACATCATGGCTCCTGACCGCCAATGCCCACTATCCTGTTTGGCGGATGCAACAAAAATACTGGTTCTCAATTGTTCCGACTGCTCGAAATAATGTGAGATCGAATCTTGCAACGTTTCCCCTTCCAGTGACACAATCCCTTGATACCGCTCGGTATTCGCACCCTGATCCACCGTGAAGGCGATATAGCCTTCGCCCAATAAGTCGCGGAGGGAATAGCCGTTATATAAGCCGCCACCGGCTTTCAAAGATTCAAATTCTTCTTTGTCAAAACTGGCGCATCCACGGATCGCGCCCTCGTTTTGCATATCGGCAACCAATGTTTTGACCGGGCCTTTACCACTGGCTTGCAGTGTAAAAATACCGTCATATTTTAACATCGAAGACAGCGCCAAGGTTAAGGTCACCGTATCGGCCACAAGATGTGAAATGGCATCGGGATAATCGTGTTGTGTAATAATCTGATCGAGAACCGACCCCAGCCGCACCGACCTTCCGCGAAGGCCCGATTCCTGCAATTGAAACGGCTGGATAATATTATCCTGATTTTGCCCGTCTTCTGCGACCGGATTATCGTTGGCAATTCGTGACATTCCAAAAATTCCTGATTTTAACTTTTGATTTTATACCCTTTTCTTAACATGACCAATGCCATTGTCCATAACAGAATATCGACAATCAATAATGTCACAATACCGTATGACATGGGCATATCGGCAATACCGATAAATCCGGAACGAAAACCGTCAATCATGTAAAAGAAAGGATTAAGATGAGCGAGATCTTGCCAAAACGGTGTCAATCTTTCAACCGTGTAAAATGTACCTGATAGAAATGTCAAAGGCATCACAACAAAATTCGTAACCGCCGCAATGTGATCAAATTTATCTGACCATATCCCACCGACAATCCCTAATAAAGATAACATGCCCGTTCCCAGAAGGCCGAAGATAATCAGATTTAAAGGTTTTTCAATCGGTAAGCCTACAAATGGCGTTAATATTATAACCGCGATAGTTCCGATCATCATCCCGCGCAGAACACCCCCCGTAACATATCCCGTCAGAATTTCCCACGGGGCGAGCGGCGGCATCAGGACGTCAATAATATTCCCCTGCACTTTGCCGATAACAATGGATGATGACGTATTGGCAAAGGCATTTTGCGCCATTCCCATCATGATCAGTCCGGGGACCAGAAACTGCATATACGGCACATTTTCAATACCGCGTCCGGCATTCTGGCCAAAGGCCAATGTAAAGATAATGTAATATAGTAATGTCGTTACAATCGGCGCCACAATTGTTTGAAGATAAACGTTTAAAAATCGTCCTACTTCCTTTTGGACAATTGTCTGAATACCGATCCAGTTTGTTTTTTCCAGATTTTTTATTTTTTGCATGAGTGTTATGTAGCATATTTTATTGAGTTGTCACCGTTTCAATTCAAAATATTCATCACATTCCTGTTTTGCGGGGATCGAAGGCATCGCGTACCGCTTCACCGATAAAGGTCAGCAACGTGAGCATAATTGCAAGCGAGAAAAACGCCGCCAAGCCCAGCCAAGGCGCATGAATATTATTCTTTCCCTGTGACAGTAATTCCCCGAGTGAGGGCGACCCTGGGGGAAGGCCGAAGCCTAGGAAATCAAGCGATGTTAAAATAGTAATGGAACCCGTCAATATAAACGGCATCAATGTCAATGTCGCCACCATAGCATTGGGCAGAACGTGCCGCCACATGATGGTTGTATTGGAAATTCCTAACGCCTTTGCCGCGCGGACATAGTCAAAATTGCGTGCACGTAAAAACTCGGCACGCACCACATCGATCAAATTTGTCCATGAAAAGAGAAGCATAATCCCAAGCAATATCCAGAATGTGGGGGTTACAACCGACGCAATGATAATAATGATGAACAGTACGGGAAGCCCTGTCCAGATTTCAATAAATCGCTGAAACAGCAAATCGACCCATCCGCCGTAATATCCCTGCAATCCACCGGCGATAATACCTATTACCGAGCTGAATATTGTCAGGGCCAGACCGAATAAAACCGAAATACGAAACCCGTAGATCAATCGCGCCAGCACATCCCTGCCCTGATCGTCCGTTCCCAATACATTATTACCGGTAGGACGCGATGGGGCCGGCTCGGTTAAATCATAATTAATCGTATCGTAGCTATAGCGGATCGGCGCCCAGATCATAAATCCTTTTTCATTGATAAGATCCTGAACAAAGAGGTCGCGATATTCGGCCTCTGTTTTAAAATCACCGCCAAAATCAACTTCTGAATACTCTTTAAATATAGGGAAATAATTATCGTTATTAAACCTGATATATAACGGTTTATCGTTGGCGACAAATTCGGCAAAGAGCGTTACGACGAACAAAATCAGAAATAGCCACAAGCTCCAATAACCGCGCTTGTTGGCCTTAAATTGGTTAAGCCGACGTTTGGTGATCGGGGATAGCGTCATCAATTCCTCCCCTCGAAATCAATCCTCGGGTCGACCAGAACATATGTCAGATCGGATACAAGTTTTAAAATCAAACCAATCAACGTAAAAATAAACAATGTTCCAAACATGACCGGATAGTCGCGTCCGATCGTGCTTTCAAACCCCAGCAAACCAAGGCCGTCTAGGTTGAAAATATACTCGATCAAAAACACGCCTGTGAAAAAAATGCTCATAAATGCGCTTGGAAAACCGGCGATCACAATCAACATCGCATTGCGGAACACATGTTTGTATAACACCGCTTTTTCCGCCAAGCCTTTGGCGCGTGCAGTCAAAACATATTGTTTGTTAATTTCATCCAGAAACGAATTTTTCGTCAGCATGGTCAAACCGGCAAACCCGCCAATTGTCATCGACAAAATCGGCAAGGCCAGATGCCAGAAATAATCCTTGATACAGGCCATCGAAGCCACACAAGCCGCAAAGCCATACCCCTCGAAATCATCAGACAACAATCCTTGCAAAGGAAACCAGTCAAGATACCGTCCGCCCGCAAATATAATTATCAGTAAAATCGCAAACAGGAATGACGGAATGGCATAACCGACAAAGATTACCGCACTGGTCCAAATATCAAATTTGCCACCGTCTTTAACAGCCTTACGAATACCAAGCGGAATGGAAATTAAATAGATCAGCAGAGTCGACCATAAGCCCAGAGAAATGGATACAGGTAACTTTTCAAAGATAAGTGAGACTACACTAACATCGCGGTAATAACTTTCCCCAAAATCAAAATGCAAGTAATTCCAAACCATTAGAAAGAAACGCTCATGCACTGGTTTATCGAAACCGAATTGTTTTTCAAGCTCTTCAATAAATTCCGGGGGCAATCCTTGCGCGCCGCGATATTTCCCAGAACTTCCCCCGCCTTGCGATTCACTTAAGGCCGCATTCATATTTGCAGATGTCTCGCCTCCGCCTCCGCCAAATCTGGCTGTAGCATCACCGCCTATACCTTGCACACGGGCTATCATCTGCTCCACCGGTCCGCCGGGAGCAGCCTGCACAATCAGAAAATTAATGAGAATAATCCCGAACAATGTGGGGATCATCAATAACAATCTGCGCAGGATATACGAACTCATAACAATGATTATACAGGTCTTATAACGGAAGGAAAGCTATTGCGGTCGTTTGTTCCAAAATTCACAAACCCATTTGTTGCCATCATGATGAAACAATGACATTGATGCGGTTTTAACCTTTGACGTCTCCCCTTCGGGCAAAATATTATTATCCAATACTATAGGCGCGAAGCGAATGATGCCGCCACTGCTTACGACACACGTTATTTTTCCCGACCTTTCGTTAAGGCAGGCATCGGCAAAATCAATCCATGCCTTTTGCAATTGCCGTGGGTCAACCTTCCACCCCGGGGGAACAACCCCGAACTCATTCCAATCACGCAAACTGTCAGATCCGATCCTCTCGATAATCTCGTCCTCGGTTTTGTTTTCATCGGGACCATGATCAATCTCGTTAAATGTTTTATCTGTTTGGATAGGCAAATCACATATAGCGTCATGCGCCATGATTTGCGCCGTTTGTTGTGCCCTTTGTAATTCGGATGCGAAAATGTAATCGGGACACATATTTTCACGTTTTAAATAAACCCCCAAGGCCCTTGATTGCTCTACACCCGATTGCACAAGCGGAATATCTGTACGGCACCCGACCCGACGCGCCGTTTCATCGGGGGCAAATGTATTTCCATGACGTATGATCAATAGTTTGGTCATGTGCCATCATAAACAAGGATCATAAAAAAAGACAAAGGCTTTTTGCAAAGCCTTTGTCTTAATTTCAATGATGCCAAATCATTATGCAGCGTTGGTTTTTTCCCATTCGCTGATTTCTTTTTCGGCTTCATCCTTGCTTTTACCATAAGCTTCCTGAATTTTTCCGGCTAGCTTTTTACGGCTGCCTTCAATTTCATCAAAGCTGTCATTGGTTAATTTGCCCCATTTTTTCTGGGCGGAGCCTTTTAGTTGCTCCCAGTTACCTTCAATAATGTCTTTATTCATAATACTAATCCTTTGTTAGAATGTTGTTTAAGACTTCAAAGTACTTAACAAACATCCGGCAAAGGCTAAATGTTCCCCACCACACATTAACATAGATTAATTTTATTTAACGACTGCTGCGAAGCAGGCTTTCGGCACGGGCAATATCTTCCGGCGAATCAATACCGCTATTCACTGTTTCACTATGAGCGATTTCGACACAGGTGATCGGGATATCGTTTTCAAGTAAACGCAATTGCTCCAACCCTTCCAACGCCTCGTATTTACCTTCAGGTAAATTGACGAACCGTTTTAACACATCAAATCTGTATCCGTATAATCCCAGATGCTGGTAAACGGGGGAAAGATCGTTACGGGTACGCATATTATCTTCCTTGCGAATAGCAGGAAGGATGGTTTTTGAAAACCATAAGGCCCTGTTGTTTTTACCCAATAAGGCTGTGGTACCGCTAAACGGTGTGGTTATTTTGTTCCGTCTCAGTTTATCAAGATCGGCCCACGATAATTGCTGAACGGGCGTAACCACTTGCGCATCGGGATCGACATGAAAACCGTGAATGACTTTTGTAAGAGCGCTCAGCGGCGTTAAAGGGGCATCGCCTTGTAAATTAATAATAATATCAGGTTCATCTTCCAACTTGACCGCCGCTTCCAATACACGATCCGACCCTGTTTTGCAGTTTTCCGATGTCATCAGCACCTGATAACCGTTGCCTTCACAATGCGTTTGAATACGCGCATCGTCTGTCGCGACAATAACTTGAATATTTTTATAATCCTTCATGGTTAATTGCGCCAATTCATAGACATGGTCTATCATGGCCTTGCCATTTATAAGCGCGAGAGGTTTACCGGGAAATCGGGTGGAGCCGTATCGGGCAGGAATAATAATCGCAATGTTCATTATGCGGCGATCTTATAACATTATACAAAAAAGAACAGATGTTTTTATCATTTCAAACGCCATGCCTTGGCCGTAGCAACAGGCTTGGCATCAACGCGGATTTCTCCGCTCTTTTCCTCGGCCAAAGATAGGGATAGATCGATTGCCCTCTCGTCCGCCATGGCGGTTTTAGGAATGGCAACAACAACAATTGCAAAATTCTCAGCACAAGCATTTGTCGCAATATCCTTTAAAACATTTTGCAATTGCTGCCCGGTCTTTTTGTCTGAAGAACTGGTTATTTGCTTCAAAAATCCCGGCACACGTTTCAAGACACCGTTATCACCAAAATGCGGGCGCAACTGTTCCACTGATTGATTATGTATGTCACGGGCTTCCTCAACCGTTGCACCGATTTTTTCGGCTGCACTTTCTAAAGATAATTTCTCGGGAAAGCAATACATGCGTGCATGTAATTCAAACGCTTGCGGCCCTAATTTTTCCGCCGCAACGTTAAAAAGTTTTCTCACCACCCCTTTTTTTGGGGGCATTGTCTTATGCGTCTCAAAAAACGCGCGATTATCCGCACTGACTCTAACTTTTTTTATAGAAGCGCGTTTGCGGGACGCGGATGACGTCGCGCCTATGTTCAAACGTTTTTTAACAGGTTGCTGTTGTAAAATTTGAACGTTTGAGGGAGAAATTTGCACCAAGGATTGTGATAAATGTTCACCTGCAGAAGGTATTGACAGGGATGGCGACAAAGATGCTGTTGAATGGGATTGTTCCTGGTCTATAATCATGGCCTGCTTAACTGTTTTACCAAAGGCCGATTGGAATTCCTGATCGGAAATAAATGGGTTATAGGCACGGCGATATTTCTGCAAAGAATCGATAATTTCTTTTCCTTTTGTTTTATTTGCATCCAACAGGGCGAAAATACATTTTCGCGCGCCGTGTTTTTTAAAATCAATACTGATTGCAGCCTCGTTAGCCAAGGTTTTCAATGCCTTTTCGGCCAAGTCTTTACCCTCTATTCCCAATACGCCCAGCGTATTTTCAGATGATGTCTCCCGCCTTGAAAACATCTCGAGCAGAAGTTGGGCCATATCGGCAGGCTTGCCGCTCATCATTAAATCGTTGCAGCGATCGAGCTGATGTTTCCAATTTTTCGGTTTTTTCGATGTACCGGAAACAAGAATATCCAGAGCATCTATAATCTCATCAAATTGTGCCGGTAATCTGAGCCTGTTGGCTTCTATTTTATTAATCGGAGGGGTGCTGATATTATCCAGCTTGTCCAATTGATGCAGTTTAAGGGTCGTCAGGGATTGCACATCCTCTCCTTGCCCGATATTCATGATTTTGGCACCGCTAATCACAACCATTCCCGTATGGGGTTTAATCAACACCATCCCGGGTTTTACGGGTTGTCCATCAATCATGAGGCCTTTAAAAGGCGATGGCGAGGCGTTAACAGTAACGTGATTATTCATGGCTTATTATCTCCCTAAGACTTCAGTGTTAAGGACTGCCTGACGCTCTGTCAATAATATATGTATAAATATACTGTCCCTAGGATAAGTATATTATCTGAATAATTTAAAGATATGGTCGTCTTGCAAAGAGCACATTATACCTGATTGCGGTCAGCATATCACTCGCATAGCGTGTTTCGGACGTTTCGTTTTGCCCTTGAATCCATGCCCGATATCTCGCATCCTTAAGTGCACGCTCTCGCTCTGCTATTTCAGAAGTCGCTGTCGGCTTGACTTTCTTTTTAAAAAACAATTTAAGCATTTATTTTCTCCACCATGTGTCCAATGCGCCTAAAGCATAAGGCGCTTGGTTTGCAGGTTTACCGAATTTGTCCCAATAGGCAACACGCCATGTATCAATGTGCCATTGCGGTATAACGTAATAACCCCACAGTAAAACGCGGTCAAGGGCATGCGTCCGACAAACCAGATCCTCCCGTGTTTGTGCATTGACAACTTTACCGACCAACGCATCAACAACCGGATCGGCAATTCCAATATAATTACGTGATCCCGGCTGATCGGCGCGGGAAGAATGCCAATATTCGATCTGTTCATTCCCCGGCGATAATGATTGCGGCGCACCGCCCACCGTCATGTCAAAATCGAAATTATTCATGCGTTCGACAAATTGCGACGTATCTTTTGTAACATAAAATCTGGCCTCGATGCCGATACGCTTCAAATTGCGGATCATCGGCAAGACCCAGCGCTCAAATTCCGGTTGGCGATGCATGATTTCAAAACTAAGGCGTGTGCCCGTTTTTTCATTGACGCGGATTTTATCAGGCCCTAGTTTATACCCTGCATTTTCGAGTATTTCGATGGCTTTCCGCAAATTAGCGCGATTATTCCCGCTCCCGTCCGTTGTAGGATTGGTATAGGTTTGTGTAAAAACCTCTGCTGGCAACTGGTCACGATACGGTTCAAGCAACTGAATTTCGCATTGCGACGGCAAACCCGTGCTGGCCAAATCGGAGTTTTCGAAATAGCTATCGGTGCGTTTATACGCTCCATAGGCAAATTGTTTATTCGACCATTCATAATCAAAGGCGTATTGCAGGGCTTCGCGGACGGCGCGATCCTGAAAAACAGGACGTCGAATATTCATCAGAAATCCTTGCATACCTTGCGGATTATGATTTTCAATTTCATCCTTCACAATACGACCGGAATTGACGAGGTCGTTATTATAACCGGTCGCCCAAGTCTTGGCGGTGTATTCCTGCCGCAAGTCGAATTCACCCGCAAACAACGCCTCTAACGCAACAGTCATATCGCGGTAATAAGGAACATTGACCGTATCAAAGTTATATCGGCCTTTATTCACTGGCAAATCGGCGGCCCACCAGTCCTTGACCCTTTCATATGTGATCGAGCGGGCAGGATTTACTGACTTTATTGTATAAGGGCCGCTGCCCAATGGCGGTTCCAATGTGGTTTTGGCAATGTCGCGCCCCTCTGTGGTCCAGTAATGTTTTGGCAAAACGGTTAAAGATCCGAGAATAAGCGGCAATTCCTTATTTTCTGTTGTTTTAAATGTGAACGTCACACTGCGTTCACTATTCGCCTTTACCGTATCAACATCGGCATAGTAGGATTTGAATGCAGGGGTTCCCTTTTCCATCAAAGTGTTAAATGTCCACACCACGTCTTCCGCCTTGATTGGCACCCCGTCATGCCATACGGCCTTGGGATTAAGGGTAAATGTCACTGAGGAATTATCATCGGCAACATCAATAGTCGATGCAATCTCGCCATATTTAGAAAACGCTTCATCGGCACTCGCCACCATTAATGTCTGGTAAATAAGCCCCATACTGTCGGCGGAAACGCCCTTTGTTATAAAAGGGTTAAGACTGTCAAAACTGCCGAAAGCATACTCACTGAAACTGCCGCCCTTTGGAGCATCTGGATTCACATAGTCAAAATGTGTGAAATTATCCGGATATTTAGGTTTTCCATGCATGGCAATACCGTACGTTTGCGCCAAGGCAAATGTGGGAAACAAAAGCGCGACAATAAATAAAAACCGCATGATCATCCTTTTTTACTTGTAATTAAGCGATAACTATGGCTTTTTATGCACTGGAATTCAACCCTAGAGATGAAGAAGGGAGTGTGAGAGCAATAGTACAGGTTAATGTTCACGATAATAATATCGAACAGGCACTGCGGGTTTTGAAAAAGAAAATGCAGCGCGAAGGCCTTTTCCGTGAGATGAAAGAGCGTCGCCATTTTGAAAAACCGTCAGAGAAGAACAAACGTACGAAGGCCGAAGCCGTCCGTCGTGCACGCAAAGACGAACGTAAACGCCGCGAAAAACAGGGATTTTAAGATTGTCCCCTCTCATATTTAAATAATTTTAAAACCGCTTTGCATAAAGGCGGTTTTTTATTTCATTTTATATCCACGTTTGTTACAGTTATTTCAACAGGGAGAAAAAAATGAAAAATACAGCAAGCATCGTTTTCGATGGCAGCTATTGCTATGATAGCGGTAGAGTCGGACTAGGCATTGTAAAACTTGATGATGAATTCCATCCTGCCGAGGTGTTTTCAAAATGCATCACTCTTTCTTCAGACAGAAAAAACAGCGATTTCGTACAAAAATACGGCAATCTTATTGCCGAATTAGCTGCCGCCAAATCTGCTTTGGATATGCTACCTCCTCAAACCGATATTAATATTTTCGGAGATTGCGGTGATATTATCGATACAATCAATAACCGTGGCACAATTCATAATAAACCTGAATTTGCCGCCTCTGTCCGTTGTCTTAGAAAATCAATAGGCAAACATACTTCTGTTAACGCATTCAGAGTGGCCACGTTGGATGCGGCGCATATTTCCGATGTTGCCATTGCCGTTGCACATAACGCTTCCGCAATAGCATCAGGGTCACGAAAAATTATGGCAACGCCAGATTATGATGGCCCATATTCGCACAGGTCGATTTTAACAGAAGGCTTGGCGAGAGTTACCTATCTGGAAAAAATAAGAAAAGGAACGATATCAAAACCCATTGGTTTGCTGGCCAGACGTCAGAGCAATTTTCAACCTGCAACTCAATAAGTTTAAAATCCACTATTCGAATTTACCAGATATTCTTCTTCCGATTGAGTCGAATGACGATTTAAAATAGCATTTCTATGCGGAAATCGTCCGTATTTCTCAATAACTTTGAAATGCTTTACGGCGAAATCATAATAAACAGGGTTATCGTCTTTTAACTGTGCGAACAAATTGAGTGACTCTTTTTGGTCTTCCATAGATTCGCTATGTTCAAAAGGCAGATACATGAACGCACGTTCATTACTATTCAACATATGGTCGAAGTTTTTGGCTATGGCATGTCTGGCCACCGATAATGCTTTATCGTCAGTTGAAAACATGGACGCAGTATCGCGATACATGTTGCGCGGGAATTGATCCAACATGATAATCAAGGCAAGGCTCCCCTTGGCAGTTTCCATCCAATGGTCGTATTCACCCCGCGCGGCGCAAACATAATCCTCTTCAAAACGATTGCGGATTTCATTATCGAAATCTGGATTTTTCTGAAACCATTGATCGGGGGTGGCTTCCTCAAACCAAAATCTTAAAATATCGTCTTTATCGGCTGTCATTATGGCTTGCCCTTATAATTATGCAGGCTGAACAGGAATGTATAATCCATCTTTATCAGCTTGCGGCACGAACAAGTCTTTCGCCCCCTCTATGTTATCGTGAAAACCGATAACGAGCCTACCGTGCCGTGCAAGGGATGCATGAATATTTTCCAAAGCCTTGCGCTTTTGACTTTCATCAAATTCCGATAGTACATTGCGACATAAAACGAGATCGTACTTTTGGTTTACTGATACGGAATTGAGGATGTTGCCTACCTCAAACTTTACCAGTGAGCGCACATTCTTATTTATCATCCAGTCAGTATTGTTTTGAGCGAAATATTTTATCAACATTCTGACAGGAACACCACGCTGTACATCGTACTGAGTATACTCCCCCGCTATTGCAGTTTTAATGGCACTTTCCGATAAATCAGTGGCAAAAATTTTAACAATATTTTTTTTAAACATCTTTGCCTGCTCTTTTATCAGCATGGCAAGCGAATAAGGTTCCTGTCCGCTTGCACATCCGGCGGTCCAAACATTGATTGTTTCTTTTGATTTTTTAGATGCCACAATATCCGGTAAAACATCATTGATAACCATGTCAAAAATTTTGCGGTCGCGGAAAAAACATGTCTCCGTATCCAGTATTGCCTCGATCACGCAACGTTTGGCATTGGCATCGCCCGCCCTTAACAAATCGGTCAACTCACCTAAATCCTCGAATCCCATCTTTTTATAGACAGGGCTTAGACGCGATTCCAAAAGATATATTTTTTCGGACTCAGGCGACAATCCCGTTTCTTCGGTCAAAAATTGTTTATAAAATTCAAAATCACTTGCTGGTATGGCCATTTTGATTTTTCCTATCCGTCGATTAATCCGACCTGATCGAACTTTGTCCGAATAATATCACTGTCAAACGGTTTCATTATATATTCGTCCGCACCGGCACGAAGCGCCTTTTTGATATAACTGACATCATTTTCAATTGTACAAAAAATTACTTTTGGAGCATCACCCTTCTTTTCCTTACGGAGGAGTTTTAAAAACTCCAAACCAGTCATATTCGGCATGTTCCAATCCAGCAATATAGATGTGGGCATGGATTGCCGACACATGGCAAGCGCCATATCCCCATCTTCCGCCTCCGACACCTCAAAACCCATTTCCCCCACAATGCGGCGCGCCATTCTGCGTACGATCTTACTGTCATCAACAATCAGGCAGGTTTTCATGACGATTAAATCCTTTAAAACTCGAGAGTTAAAATAATATCGGCACTTGTTACCGTGTCGCCAACTTCAAACCCGAACAAATCTGAATAAGCTTTTGTGATATACCCATGTATGGACTTTGGTGTTAAATCCTCAACATCCATATTTCCATTAAATGCTTCAAGTGAACCCTCTTTCGGTTTAATCATGTCGCCCCTGCCTGTTACAATCATATTACGGTCTTGCATTGTAACATGCACGACGCCCCCTTTAGGCATCGATTCCTGCGCAAGCACCATAAGATTTAATAGAGTTTTCATGAATCCAGCCTTCATATCATCATCGGGAATATCGTTCATTAAATCCCATTGCAGGCTACATTTGGTTCCTTCGATATAATTCATGAAGGTTTCATAGATAGCTTTTCCCGTGACTTTTGCATCACTTCCCCCCGCACCATAACACATGCGAAACAGTTGCAACCTGACCGAAGATTGCCGAGCCGAATGCTGGATCAAACCTAAGCCGTCTTCCAACCCTTCTGCACCCATTTCCGATAAAAACTCTATCCCGTTATTGACCGCCCCGACAGGAGACACAAGGTCATGACAAATCTTTGAAATCAAAATTTCACTGGCGCGGGTCGGAATGGACTGATCAAAATTCATGGGTAATTGCAACTCCTTGTAACTTACTATTGCCCAACGCTATCATGTTCATTATAAGGTGTCACCCTGCAGAAACATGCCTATTTAAATTAGCCAGAATTCAATAAAACTTGACCTTTAGGACAAACGTCCTATATTTAATTGCAAGTACCCCAAATACTTAATTTAAATTTTATATTAAAAAAGCTGACATGATATGTCAGCTTTTTTTCTATTTTCTAATTGTCCGCTATCTAATGCATGATGACAGTAAGGTCCAAACCTTCTGTTCGGATAAGTTCCTGTATGGAATCATATAAAGCCGTCAAATTTTTTTCGGTATCTGCCTCCATGCGAATTGTCAGTGCATTTTGCGTATTGGATGCCCGCAACAACCACCAGCCGTATGGATATTCAACACGGACACCATCGATGTCGATAATCTTGACATCATCTTGTTTGGACGCGATATCGCGCGCCTTTTTAGCCAAGCGATCAACAATCGTAAATTTTTCGGTTTCCTCCACCTCAAGACGAACCTCAGGCGTTGAACACACGCTTGGCATATCCGCAGTTAAAGACGACATAACGCCATCTGCGGCACTCAAAATATTCAACATCCGAATAGCGCAATATAAACCGTCATCAAACCCGTACCAACTGTCAGAGAAGAAAATATGTCCGCTTAACTCCCCTGATAGGGGTGCATTTTCCTCGGCCATTTTGGTTTTAATTAAACTGTGGCCCGTTTTCCACATGATCGGATTTCCGCCCAGTTTGGTAATTTCCTGATACATAACAGGAGAGCATTTGACATCGCCGACAATTGTCGCACCCGGATGGCGTTTCAATACATCCTTCGCATATAGCACCATCATAATATCACACCGTATCACCTGCCCTTTTTCATCGACAATACCAATGCGGTCGCCATCGCCGTCAAAAGCAATCCCGATATCGCAACGATTATCGGCAACACATTTTTGAAGATCAATAAGGTTTTTATCAACGGTGGGGTCAGGATGATGGTGCGGAAAATCCCCATCAACATCATCATACAAGATAAAATGACTCCCCGGCATTTTGTTAACCAGATCACGCAATACCGCACCTGTGGCCCCATTTCCGGCATCCCATGCCACACGCAAATTCTTTTTCGCGTTCGGCACAAAATCCTTGAACAAACGGTTAATGTAATCTTCACGAATATCAAGCGTTGTTTCCGTTCCGTATTCGCCTTCGGACCAGTCGCCAGCCGCTGCAATTCGGCCTATCTCCTGTATCATTTCCCCAAAAACAGATTTATTCTGCAAAACCATTTTAAAGCCGTTATATTCAGGCGGATTGTGGGATCCCGTAATCATTATGGCCCCATCAAACTGCCGGTCTTTCGCCGCGAAGTAAGTCATCGGAGTAGGCCCTAAAGGCAAGCGTTCGACATTGATGCCGACAGTTCTCAACCCCTTAACAACAGCCGCGGAAAGCGCAGGCGATGAATGACGTCCGTCAAAACCGACAACAACTCGGTTACCGCCCGTACGGCGAACCAGCGTCCCAAAACTTGCACCAATGGCCCATGCATCGGCATCGGTTACATTTTTACCGACAATCCCGCGAATGTCATATTCGCGCAAGATAAGCGGGTCAAATTGATGTGGCTCACGCATTGTCTTTGTTTTTTGTTCAAGCGGCTGCATAATGACGCTCCTTTTTTTGTATGTATTTTTTCAAAATTTCATATGTTTCTGCGC
>DCKW01000115.1 GCA_002320485.1 Micavibrio sp. UBA1664 | reverse complement strand
ATTTTTAAATTGAACCATACCAGAGTTTGCAAACATTAAAGTTGGATCATTATCTGGCACTAATGAGCTTGAATGAACTATTTCATGACCATTTTTTTTAAAATACTGAAGAAAGTCTGATCTTATCTTGTTAGAATTCATTAAATTCTAATATAACTTGAAATCTATATTGTCTAAATAAAAAAGGCACCTATTAAATATAGATGCCTTTAAACAAATATTATAAATTATTCTTTTAATTCTTCTTTTTCTTCTGTTTCTTTCTTCTCTATTTTGCCTTCCATCATTGCTTTTTCAACAATACCGGCATTTTCAAGAATGCGATTTTCAATTTCTTTAGCTATTGAAGGATTGTCATTTAAGAAAGATTTAACATTTTCTCTTCCTTGGCCAATTTTTTGCTCTTTATAAGCAAACCAAGACCCTGACTTATCAATTATTTCAGCTTTAACACCCAAATCAACAAGCTCTCCCAATTTGGATATACCTTCCCCATACATGATATCAAATTCAACCTGACGGAACGGAGGCGCCATTTTGTTTTTGACAACTTTCACGCGTGTCTGGTTTCCGACAATGTCTTCCTTATCCTTAATTTGGCCGATGCGGCGTATATCCAAACGAACGGAAGCATAGAATTTTAACGCATTCCCGCCTGTTGTCGTTTCGGGAGAGCCGAACATGACACCGATTTTGGAGCGGATCTGGTTAATAAAAATAACAATAGTACGAGATTTCGAAATCGATGATGTGAGTTTCCGCAACGCCTGTGACATCAGACGTGCCTGTAAACCCATATGGGAATCACCCATATCCCCTTCCAGTTCCGCACGAGGGACCAGAGCAGCAACAGAGTCGATTACCAGAACATCCAGTGCGCCCGAACGCGTTAAAGTATCGGCAATTTCCAATGCCTGTTCCCCTGCATCAGGTTGGGAGATCAGTAATTCATCAACATTACACCCCAGTTTTTTCGCATAGACAGGATCCAAAGCATGTTCGGCATCAATAAAGGCACATGTTCCGCCGTTTTTTTGCGCCTCGGCAATAACTTGCAACGCCATTGTTGTTTTACCCGAGGATTCCGGCCCGTAAATTTCCACAACACGTCCGCGCGGTAGTCCACCGATCCCCAACGCGATATCCAGACCGATTGACCCGGTGGAGATGGCCTCTACATTCAGGTTTTGCGCGCCCTCACCGCCCAGCTTCATAATCGACCCTTTACCAAAAGCACGTTCGATTTGTGACAATGCCGCTTCTAATGCTTTTGACTTGTTCTCATCCATGTTCTTGTCCTTTGCTTCACTTAATTTTGTAACTGACATCAAGAGTAATCCTTTCCAATTATTAATAAAGGGAAGCATTTAAAAATACGGTTCCCATCCACATAATTTATGAGAACATATTAAGAACACATTGTAAAGAACAAAATCAGAACAAATTTTATTTTTTCAAAACTTCTTTTACACGGGTCGCCAATTGCTGAAGTGTAAAAGGTTTGGGAAGGAAATGCGCGTTTTCGCCTATTTCTTCCTTAAAACGATCTTCGGTGTAACCTGAAACGAAAATGATCGGCATATCCGGATACGTTTCCAGAACCTTTTTAGCCATCGTCGGTCCATCCATTTCCGGCATAATGACATCAGTTACAATAATGTCGACAGTGTCGCCATGGTTTTCCATTACGGAAAGGGCGGATTCTCCGCAATCTGCCTCCAAAACATGATACCCTTTATTAGACAAAGCCCGCGCTGAAAACATCCGTACCGCGTCCTCGTCCTCGACGAGAAGAATTGTTGCTGTTCCCGTTAGATCCTGTGAAACGGCCTCTTCTTTGGCTTTTTTAACTAATTCCGTTTTTTCACCTGTTTTTACATGCCGCGGCAGATAAACACTAAACGTTGTTCCCTGCCCGACGATACTTTGAACATCAATGTAGCCTCCGGTCTGGCGCACAATACCGTAAACGGTGGCAAGGCCAAGCCCCGTTCCCTCCCCTACCTTTTTCGTTGTGAAAAAAGGTTCGAATATACGCTCCAATGTTTCTTCCGAGATACCGGTTCCCGTATCCCTGACATGGATGGCCACCCAGTGGCCGGCAGGAACAGTGTCGTTCATCACTTTTTTAGCCTTCATCAGGCTGATATTTTCCGTTCTGATTTCCAGCGCACCCTTACCGCTCATTGCATCCCGTGCATTCACGACCAGATTGATCAATACCTGTTCCATCTGCCCCTCGTCCACTTTAACCTCATTAAGATTAGGCGCGTAAACAAGATCAAGATCGATTTGAACGCCGATCAAGCGTCGAATAAGATGGGACAGTTCGGTAAGGGTTTCACTTAAATCCAGAACCTTCGGGTTTAACTGCTGCTGTCTTGAAAATGCCAAAAGCTGCCGCACTAAATTGGCGGCGCGGTTGGAATTTTGTTTGATCTGCATAATATCATTAAAGGACGGATCGCCCGGTTTGTGGCGCAACAACAACAAATCACAAAAGCCGATCATGGCTGTCAGCAAATTATTAAAGTCATGCGCCACACCGCCTGCCAGTTGCCCTATCGCTTGCATTTTTTGCGACTGATTTACTTGCGCCTCAAGTGTTTTTTGTTCGGAACGGTCAAAAAGACGAATGGCAATATTATTACCGCGCAGCGGACTTGCATATAATTTAACCGCGACAGTCGTTTGATCGAGCAAGGAAAGCAAATCAATATCAATTGGATCGGAAGTGATCCGTTTATGTTTGACCTCACTTAAAACTTTTTTGATTTCAGCACGTTTATCTTCGGCGATTATATCCGTAAATATTTGTCCTTCGACATCCGCATCCGTGCCGCCCACCATGGTGCATAACATATGATTGGCATCGGTAATGTACCCCTCCGCATCAATCATGGCAATGCCGAGTGGAGCCTCTTCAAAAAACATCAAAAAGCGATCTTCCGATGCTTTCAGGGCCTGACTCATTTCGCGCTCTACTGTTAAATCGTGTACCACACCGCGCACACGCACCCGTTCATTCGATTCTATGACAACAGATTGATTAACGGATGCCTCAAATAAACGACCTGCAGGCCCTTTGATTTTGATTTCGGCCACCTGTCGTGCCCCGCCATTGGGTTTAATGTCATAGGGTTTAGCATCCTCTGGCGGATTTTCCAGATAGGCATGCATATATCCTCCATTAAGAAGACTATCAATATCACTTCCGAGCCAGCGCGCCAATGTCGCGTTAACAAAGGTAAAACGGCCGTTTTCATCCATTGCGTAAAAACCCACGGGCGCATGATCGGTAAAGTCGACCAGCTTTTCCCGTTCATTCCGGACGACAGCATCGACAGATCGACGCTCAGTAATATCATCTAGTCGCCAGTGAACTGTTCCCAACCATCCTGCCACGGGCTGTGCCGAAAGACGGTACCATTTAATGTCAGATGTTTTGGCAATGGTCGGGGCCTCCATAACATCCTCGTGACCGCTCATGGCATTTTGGACAAGGGAATCAAACCGTTCCATCACACCCGCATCATCTGTTCGCGCAAATAATAACCGGATACTTTCCAAATTCGGATCTTCACCTTCATCGCAAATATCCTCGAACGCCACGTTAAAAAATAATGTTCTATCCTGGATATCGGTCACCAGACGCGCCGAAGTTGACCCCTCGAAAATTTCACTGAGTATTTCCCTGTCACGATATTGCTTGCGATAGGCATAAATAACGAATGCAAACATAATACAAGCACAAAAAAAGCTTAAAAGCGCACTCAATAGTAAAATGAAATCAAATCCTACCGGTAATGCGCTTGTAGCGGTCAAAACCCCGACAATCACTGACACAACCAAAAACAGCACAGCCGCAATAGCGGTTTGTGTCATATTGATATTACCTTTACGGGTCGGGATGAAATCAAACATGTCTGCGTTAAAGCGTGCCACATTCCTGCGTTTTGGGAAATTAAAATTGCGGATCTTCTATCTTTTATTACCGCGCATGCGAAAGACGTAGGAAATAATTTCCGCCACGGCCTTGTAATGCTCTACAGGAATAGCTTCATCAATATCGACTGTATCGTAAAGTGCACGCGCAAGAGGACGGTTTTCAACAATCGATATTTTATGTTCGGTGGCAACCTCGCGGATACG
>DCKW01000074.1 GCA_002320485.1 Micavibrio sp. UBA1664 | reverse complement strand
GAAAGCCGGAATACGTTTTGCTTCAACCTCAACCGCTTCGCCGGTTCGGGGGTTACGGCCGGTACGGGCTTCGCGTTCTTTTACGGAAAAAGCCCCAAAATTACGGAGCTCTACACGATCACCGTTTACCAGCGCATCCGACATTTCACGGAATATGGTGTCTACAATGGTTTCAATATCACGCAAATAAAATTGCGGGTTTTTTGCAGCCAGTTTGGTAATTAATTGCGATTTCGTCATTTTTATCCTAGGCCTTATCTCGCTATACTAAATATATATAATGTACATACACTGCTTGACAAGGCATTGTTCCGTCAAGCTTTTTAGATTTTGTTTATTAATTGATTTTTTTGGCGGAATACGACAATATGCCCCATGCACCGAATAAATCGTTCTCTTATCATAACAATTAGTGGTGACCTTGGCAGCGGCAAGTCCGTTCTTGCCAAAGCCTTGGTCGATTATTGGGGCGCGGAGGCCTATTCGACAGGTACAATTCAACGCAAAATGGCGGAGGAGCGCGGAATTACAACGCTCGAACTTAACCGTCTGGCTGAAACCGATAAATCCATTGACGATGAAATTGACGGAAATTTTGCAAAATTGTCACAAACCGACCGCAATCTGGTGGTGGATTCCCGTATGGCTTGGCATTTCATTCCTGAAAGTTTTAAAATTAAGCTGGAGGTTAATCCGGTTTTGGCGGCCGAGCGTATTATTGCCGCCAATCGCGAAAATGAAAAATACGGTGATTTCGATGCCACTCTTAAAGGCTTAAAAGACCGTAAATCATCGGAACGCGAAAGATTTCAGAAATATTATAATGTTGATATCGAGGATCAGGATAATTATGACCTTGTAATTGAAACAACGGATGTGACGCCGCAGGCAATCCAGATTGTCACCAACGATGCAATCAAGGACTGGCTGATTCAAAAACCTTATGATCACTTCTGGGTCGGGGCGCGCAACCTTCTTCCCTCAAAAAATAAGCGTGATCTGCATAATACTGTAACGGTTATGCGTAAAGACGGGTTTTACGTTATTTTGAACGGGCATAAACGTGTAACCAAGTCACTGGACAGGGAGTATAGCCTTGTCCCGTGCGTACGGGTGCCGGGAAAGGGAATCCCCGATCTCAACAAGGATATTATCAATATCTGGCAGGAAAAAAACAGATTTAAATTTGCCGTTGATCCGTCGCGATTGACTGATTAATCATTTTTTCAAGATCGTTTCGATTATAGTTTTTGCGTGTTTCTATTCTCAGTAATTTTACTTTTGCTACTTCAAATGCTTTGTTGACGAATTTATCACGATCAATACGATCCTGATTGGTGCGGTGTGTGGAATCATCAAGTTCGATCGCCAGTTTTATTTTTGTCGTTATCGGATCGATTAGAACAAAATCGATATGCTTGGCCGAGATCCGAGGTCCCCATCCCGCTTGCCATGCCGTTTCATCACAATTAATCAAATCGGCCATGCGCACTTTCATCATAACGGCTGTATTTGACGGGATAGCCTGTTTCAATGTTTGGTAAAACCGTAATTCGGATTGCGTCAGCAGGGTGTCACAAGCCACATAGGGAAAACGGCGGTTGCGAAGGATAAAGATAAACCATAACAATATGATAACGGCAATCGCTAATATAAAATAAAGCGGATTTGCAAGCGTATCAGAAAGGGTCATCATGGTTTAATTGACCATGGAATGACATTGTTCCCCAATCCAAGAGGAAGAGGAGTGATATCCCCGCCCTTTGTCCGGATTATTTCCAAGGTTTGCGGTGTTTTGGTTAATGTAAATACAGCGTTAGACCCTGGCAAATTGTAAAAATCGGGGCCGTTAAAACAAAGGAAGTTTTTGAAAATGTCCTGATGCATCGCTTGGGCAAGATCAAGTCCGGCCTGCTCAAACGCCTGTGCATATAATTGCGGTGCAATGCCGCCGGTAAAGCAACCGGCTGCGCAACCGCAGTCCGTGGCTTTTACCGTGTGGGCGGCACTGTCTGTTCCTGCGAAAAACTTTGTATTTGCGGGGGTTGTCACCGCCTCGCGTAAAGCGTGCCTATCTTCCTCAAATTTGACAACGGGGAGACAGAATAGATGGTATTTCAAACCCTGTATTAAATGCCCGACAGTATAGAGCAGGTGTTGCGGCGTGATGGTTGCGCCAATATTTTCAGGTGCATCCGTCACAAATTTGACAGCGGTTTTTGTCGTCACATGTTCACAGGCGATTTGAAGGGTGGGATGTGCGTCAATCAGGCGCGGCATCATCTCACGGTAAAACACATCTTCCGCACTTGAATGTTTATCAAAATAATCGGCACCGCTTAAGCCATGTTGTTCCCCATGGATATTGAGCATGACATTATTGTCGCGCATGGCCTTTGGCAAATCGGATTTCAGGAAATCATTCATAGGAATACCGTGATCGGCATTGGTCGTTCCATGCGGCGGGTAATATTTGATATTGGTCAACATCCCGCTTTTTGCCCCCGCCTCGATCATTGCCGTTGTCGTTTGCCGTGTCAGATAAAGAGGTGTCAGAAGATGGTCAATGACACCGTGTGACATTATCATGTCGCTATAGGTTTCAATACTCCATCCCTCTCCTGCATCGCTTTCATGTACGCGGGAAACGGGTGGCTTTGTATTGGGCATGGCCAGAATCGCATAACATCCCATATCGATCTGGGATTGTAAAATCGGTTCAATCAGTGCGTCCTGACGCAGATGGGTATGCGCGTCAAACCATTTTGGAAGGGTGAATGCAGTCATATAGTATGTCATAGCATGATACATTCATAAAGAACATCCTTTTGATATTCGTCGTGAACTATACGGAATTATATGTATTAGAACATTATGAGAAAATTTGTTTTTACTGCAATAGTTGCTTTGCTTGCCGCATGCAGCCCGTCTGAAAATCCATCATCATTGACGCCAATAGGATTTGAGAGTGTTTATACAACTCTTGATTTGGATAAATGTCAGACGATAAAAACATATGAAGATAGCGGAGGGCGAGATATGAAATGTGCAGGATACCGCGATATTCCTGTTTTTGTATCGGTGCAGGATGGCCGTCATGATATCGACATTGGGCGACTGGATGATGATTTTGTCAATGCCATGGATTTTAATTCATTAGGTGATACGCTGGAATGGCGGCTTTATAGTGGTGAGCCTGTTAGTGTTATTGCCCGCTATAATTTTACAGCTCCCGATCCGGTCGCTGGTGAGTATAATCGCCTTGCTGTTTTATCGATAGCGACAAAGGACAGGGATAGTTGTTATATCGCGTGGATCAGCCCGCACATGAAACCTAATCAGATTATCAAAGCTCGAGCCTTTGCCGATAATGTAACGGCAGATACCCCCTGTCTGTAAACGCATAAATAGATTGTATTTTCAGCTCTAATTCTGTATTGCTAGGCACAAATTACTACAAAGAAAGCCTTGCATGACCAGAAAAATTAGAAATATCGCCATTATCGCCCACGTTGACCACGGGAAAACCACCTTGATTGACTCCCTGATGAAACAATCAGGAATGTTTCGCGACAATCAGGCGATGGACGAACGCGTGATGGATTCCAATGATTTGGAAAAAGAGCGTGGCATTACCATTTTGGCCAAACCGACATCCATCCAGTTCGGTGATACACGTATCAACATTATCGACACGCCCGGCCACG
>DCKW01000078.1:21496-30591 GCA_002320485.1 Micavibrio sp. UBA1664 | reverse complement strand
ACTCGGTAAAAACCATGGAAGAATGCAATAGATGATACCCGTCATCCCGCCGGCCCGTAACATTCAAATCCAGATTGATTTTCGCGTATGCTGTCCGTTTCATCACGCGGCGATAAGAAATCCGGATGGGGCGAAAACGGGATTGATTTTAACCGCATCGGGATACCCCCAAACCAGGCAATCGACAAATCCATTATCGGTTTGAAGTGTCCAGTCTTTAAAGGTTTCCCCCGTTTTGGTACAAACCCATGTTTTATCCGGAAGGGCGGTTGCCAATTGATCAATCCAGTAACGGTCTGTTTCGACCTGATACATTAAACGGCAGGCAAGCACCGTTGTTTTTTGCGTCACGGCCTGTTTGATAAAACGTTTTGCATGATCCTTTTGCCCTATGTTAAGAAGGGATTCTCCCGTATATAAAGCACTAGAGGCATCATCGGCATTTTGATTATACAAATCCTCAATCCATGAAATCATGATTGGCGTATTTTCTACCGCCTTTTTTGGCGCGTATCTGATCCAGTAATCCATAAGGTCAGGATGCGGATTTTCACCCCACAACCGTTTTATAAGCGCAATTGATTTTCGCCGCTTATTCTCAGTCGCCCATTGATCAAGAATGGCAAGTCCGACAGGCAAGGAAATCGGCGCAACCTTATACGCTTTTGCAACTTCGCCTTGTCCTAACAATAATGCGGCTTTGTGATGGCCTGCTTCACTTTTATTTATGGCCTTTCTTTTCTCTGCCTTTTTTAAAGTATCAAGTGCCGCCTCGTAATGACGGGTTTTCAATTGCAATTCGTATAAAGTCCTGATTATCCATGCCTGATCAGGATGTTTGGCATAAGCCTTCTCTGCCAGAATCAAGGCATAACGGTAGTCCTTTTTATCGATTGCAGTTTGCAATAGCCCTTTTACTCCCAAAAATGATGTTTCCTTATGCAACATCATGGAGTGGAAAGATCGCTGCATCTGCACATGATCACCCTTTAAACGCGCGGTTAGCCCCTCCATCAGGTCGGAGAGTCCGAAATCTTCCCGTTTCAGATATTTAACAACATTCTTTGTATAATGAGAGGCCGCCTTAACATCGCCGGCAGCAATCGCAGATAAACCATAAGCAAGAGATTGGAGGCCTTTTTTTTGTGCTTTTTTACGGTTATATCGACCCAAAGCAGCGGGTGCGGTTACTAGCGCATGGAGGGCACGGGCGATAAGCAATAACAACCATACGCTTATGAATAAGCACAATATAAATAATCCGACTGTCATGGACAGGGAATAAGGCCCTATAACAATGGAAACCATGCCGCCCATGGTGACAACAAGGGCAAATACAGCTATAAGGCACACACTTTTAATAAGGAACCATAGGGTTGAAAACATAAGGGGAATTATTACATGACGGCTCAGATTCGGTCACGCTAAAATATGAAGTTATCAAGAGCATAAAAAAAAACCAAGGTAAAAACCTTGGTTGTTAGTTGCAGTGACAAACGTCACTCTTAATCGTTATGTATCCTTTATACCTTCTTTTTATATCGTGTAACACTACCAGAGTTAGTAGTTATTTCGAAAATATGCGGATCGATAAATCCCAAGTTAAGGGCGCGGATAATTGCGAAAACACGGCTATATGAATTTGTTTTGTCAAAAATATTTTTCCAGTGATAACGGACCGTATTAATACTGATACCCGTAAGCTGCGCAATTTCAGAATCTGTCTTCCCCATTGCCGCCATACTGACAACCTCCCTTTCGCGTCCGGTCAAGGGCACAATATCCTCGGGTGTCACAACCTCGCGTTGATGACAATCTACAAGATATGCCCCGGCAAGATGAATCTGGGCCAGCAATGTTTCATCATATTGTTCAAATTGCCTGTCAGTCGATACGGCAAATGTGTAAAGCTGCCCCTGATTTTTAAGATAGCTACACCCTATTCCATCCATTAAACCGTATTGCATGGCCGTGGCCATCATTCCCAACGATTCTTCAGATGGATCGATCTGACTGACATATTCACTCCAGAAAAAAGGAGTGTCGTTACTCATAACTCTTTTTGCAACAGGGTCCACATACAGATATCGGCGCTCACGGTAAATCTGCATCCATGCAGAGGGATAGGTCGTTTTATGATAATGAATTTTAAAGATAGCAGGGGAGTCCTGTATCCCCATATGGGTAAACATATAATTTTTTAAACCGCAGACTTGAAGAATTTCATCCAAATGTATGAACGCTTTATCAAGCGTTTCAGACGCTTTGATAGAACGAATTAAACCATTTATATTTTGCATGACTTTTCCGTTTTATTGTAAGAACGATTTTTAAATGAATAGAGTCGTATAATTAGGCAATTGCCGAAGAGGGCATAACCCCGACATTTTCCAAAAAATCGGCCGCACGCGTAAATTTTACATCGACATGCTCAGGCAATTTTGGCGATTGCGACGGATGCGCGATTAAAACGGTTGTCATGCCGAGTTTTTTGGGAATGGTCAGATTATACTCCCTATCCTCAACAAACGCGGTCTCATGAGGTTTGGTTCCTAAAATATCCATACAACATTTTGCAACATATTCGGATTCATGTTTATGATTAAAATCCACGTCCTCCAAACCCAGCACCGCATCCGGTAAAAAGAATTCGGCAATCCTCAAATGATCCAGCATACGAAGCGCCCAATCGCGGCTGGCATGCGTCATAAGGATGTGTTGCAAATGCGGTTTCGCGGCAAAGGCCGCAGGCAAATCCTCACATGCCTTTGTCACGGTATGATCCATCTCGGCATGAAAAGGCAAATGCAAATCGCGTTTATCAATCTTGAATTCGTCACACAGCATTTTAACAGTCAGGCGATATTCGGCTTGCGACCGCTCCGCCATAATCAACGCCTCTTCATATGTGACAGGATAACCCATTTTTACAACGGCCCTGGCGGCCGATTCGCGCATGGATTTATGCAGATCGGGCGTAACGGAATATAATGTATCGTCCAGATCCCAAATAACGCCTTTAATATGATCGAAATTAATCATTAAGATAATATTCCACGGTTGAAACCACGCGCACCTTTTTATTTAACGCGGCGGAATCGGGGGATCCTGCCATATCGTCCCTTGCGTTTATTGAAAAATATCCTTGTGTTGCCGACCGAATGGCACCCACCGTTGCCCCTGAGTCGCTGGCAAATTGTTGCGCCGCTTCCCGTGCATTTTGGGTGGCCGCGGCAATCATCTGCGGTTTAATGTCATTCAATTGTGTAAAGCTGTATTGCGGAATGGCATTATAACCGATTAATACGCCCTGCCCGATTAAATCGCCGACCTTTTGTGCCGCGGATTCAACCGCATCCACATTGGTCGTACGCACCATAATAGTTTTATCAATGGCAAAGCGCGCGGCAACTTGATTTTGCTGATATTGCTGGGCATAAGCATCATTAACCATAACCTGATTGACCGAAATCTCGGTATCCTGCACACCGTTTTGTTTTAGAAAATTTACAATAAGCGTGGTTTCACGCTCCAGTTCCTGTTGGGCATTATTTAAATCGTTATCGGCAACCTTGAACTGAATGGGCCAGATCGCCAGATCGGCCTTCACATCGCGTTCAGCCAGCCCTTTAACGGTTACAAAACGATCGGCGGAGCGTATCTGTATCAATCCATCCTTGATCAGACCGCCTGTCGCCACAAGGGCCCAAGCCATAATAAGGGTAACGATAATAACGGTAAGACTTCTCATGGCAATTAATATGCTATGAATAAACGGCTATTTCAAGGCTTTGAATATTTTGAAACCGTTTTTCTCGATAATTTTATCGACAGTTGTGAAACGATTTGTCAAAATCGGTTCGTAAGGCAAATGACGGTTGGCCACCATCCATAAAGCTCCTTTATTTCTGAGGTGATGCGCGGCCATTTCGATAAATTTTACACCTAACTGTTTATCCTCCGCATTTCCGTCATGAAAAGGCGGATTCATAATAATAAAATCAAGTGGCGGGACATCACTTATCGGCCTTGTACAATCGGCCTGACGAATAACCGCCCGTGCATCGTCAATATTGAGCTTACAGGCATCAATCGCACGATTATCATAATCAAAACAATATAATGTTTTTATTTTTTCATTTCGTAAAAGAATATTTTTTGATAAATATCCGTATCCGCATCCAAAATCGCAACTGACACCTTTCAAGTCAGGCAAATGATCGAGAAGCAGCCTCGACCCTGCATCGATTTTATCCCAACCGAACAGCCCCGGCATTGAATAAAATCCCGTTTGCCCCACATAACGCAACCGGGTATTCGCCATCCATTCCAGAATAATGTCAGGTTCGTTTTCCTGTTTTATTACAGTAATATATCTTGATTTATTACGGCTATCTGTTATTGCGTCTGGAAAATGATTGAGCACTAATTTCTCCAAAGATTTTCCACCCATTTCATTAGGTTGGATAATCTGTATCTCTTCACCGACAGATGCACGCCCCCATGCCAGCGCAATCAGGCCAAGTGTTTCTTCCTTTTGTTTTGTTCCTTGAAGTGTGATCATAATCGATCACAAGCGTATCATCACTGCAATGTAAATTCACCCGCGAAATGCAGAAATTCGTCGGCTTTGATGAGTTTCTGATCGGCCAGCAGGATGGAATGCAGCGGGCCGTCCAGTTCCTTCTCCCAAAATTGCAGAAACGAATTGAGAACCGGATATTTCGGGGCGATATCGTAATCCTGCCAGATATAGGTTTGCAGAATATGCGGACGATCGGGCATATGATAAATAATCTCAGCCGTGGTCAGATTATAACCCTCCACAAATCGTATCCGTAACTCGTTATGCTCTTCCATAAAGTTCAGGATACAAAAAGGAAGTTAATAACCGGTAAAATCCCTCTTGAAATCCTGAGCCTGTCTCTTATATTATGCATCAACGGTTTGCCGATGCTGGTAACAGGTCGGGAATCGGATTTGGTTATTAACAAATGAAGAAAAGGAGAAGAGCGAACATGAAATTTCGTCCTCTACATGACCGCGTTTTAATCAAACGCATTGAAAAAGACAGCAAAACTGCCGGCGGCATTATCATTCCTGATACAGCAAAAGAAAAACCGATGGAAGGCGAAGTCATCGCCTGCGGATCAGGTATGCGTGATGACAGTGGTAACGTCGTCCCTTTGGATGTTAAAAAAGGTGACCGCGTTCTATTTACCAAATGGGCCGGAACCGAAGTCACCATTGATGGTGAAGAGCTTCTTGTCATGAAAGAAAGTGACATTGTTGGAGTGGTCGAAGCCGCTTAAAATCAAGGGCTATGACTAAATTAAACTGCCAAAATTAAGGAGAAAATATTATGGCTGCTAAAGATGTAAAATTCGGGTTGGATGCTCGCGACAGAATGATGAGAGGCGTGGACATTTTGGCCAACGCCGTGAAAGTAACATTAGGACCAAAGGGTCGTAACGTCGTATTGGACAAATCGTTCGGCGCACCGCGCATTACAAAAGATGGTGTATCCGTTGCCAAGGAAATTGAGCTTGAAAACAAGTTTGAAAATATGGGTGCGCAAATGGTTCGCGAAGTTGCTTCCCGCGCCAACGATCAAGCAGGTGACGGTACGACAACCGCAACTGTTTTGGCTCAGGCGATTGCCAAGGAAGGCATGAAATCCGTTGCCGCAGGCATGAATCCGATGGATTTGAAACGCGGTATTGACCTTGCAACGCAAACTGCCGTTGAAACAATCAAAGGGTTTGCCAAGCCGGTTAAAGGTGATGCGGTCGAACAGGTTGCAACAGTATCGGCCAACGGGGAATCCAAAATCGGTAAATTGATCGCACAAGCCCACGCCAAAGTTGGAGCGGAAGGTGTCATCACAGTTGAAGAAAACAAATCTTTGGAAGACGAACTTGAAACCGTTGAAGGAATGCAGTTTGACCGTGGTTACCTGTCACCATATTTCATTACGAATTCCGAGAAAATGGTATGTGAGATGGATAATCCTTACATCCTGTTGCATGACGGAAAATTGTCAAATCTTCAGGCTTTATTGCCGACATTGGAATCAACAGTCCAGTCAGGCCGACCGCTATTGATCGTTGCCGAAGATGTTGAAGGTGAAGCCTTGGCAACACTTGTGGTCAACAAACTGCGTGGTGGATTGAAAGTCGCGGCTGTTAAGGCGCCTGGTTTCGGCGACCGTCGCAAGGCAATGTTGGAAGACATGGCCATCCTGACAGGCGGTACGGTTATCTCCGAGGAAGTCGGCATAAAGTTGGAAAACACAACGCCGGATATGCTCGGCTCTGCCAAGAAGGTCCGCATCACTAAGGATGCAACGACCGTTATTGACGGCGCAGGTGCAAAAAAACAAATCGAAGATCGTTGCGCCCAAATCCGTGCCCAGGTTGAAGAAACATCATCTGATTACGACCGCGAGAAATTGCAGGAGCGTTTGGCCAAGCTGGCTGGCGGTGTTGCCGTTATTCGTGTCGGTGGTGCTACTGAAACCGAAGTTAAGGAAAAAAAAGATCGTGTTGATGATGCGATGCATGCAACGCGTGCCGCGGTTGAGGAAGGCGTTGTTGCCGGTGGCGGAACCGCTCTTCTTTACGCAACGAAAGAACTGGATAAGCTGAAAGCCATTAACGCTGATCAGCAGGCCGGTATCGATATCGTGCGCCGCGCGCTTCAGGCCCCTATCCGCCAGATTGCCACAAATGCAGGCGTTGAAGGCTCTATCGTGGTTGGAAAACTGATGGATCAAAACAAGACCGATTACGGCTATAATGCCCAGACAGGTGAATATGAGGACCTTGTAAAGGCCGGTATTATTGACCCGGTCAAGGTTGTTCGTAATTCCCTTCAGGCGGCCTCCTCTATCGCGGGTCTTATGATCACAACCGAGGCCATGGTATCTGAATTGCCGAAAGACGACGCCCCCGCAATGCCTGATATGTCCGGTATGGGCGGCATGGGTGGTATGGGCGGCATGATGTAATTCGCCCCACCTTACTTACGCGTAAAATTAAAAGGAGCCGTTAGTGGCTCCTTTTTTTATTTCTTTTTAGATCATATACCGCTATATTGCGAATTATGACTAAAAGAAAAATTCCACTCAGAGGACTAAGCGCAGACACCAACATCGGTCTTTCAATGGCTATTGGGGTTGGAACATTGGGGGCATTTATTCCGGCGATATTATCGCCTATCGAGGATTTCACCGCGGCGGCACAAGGCTCCGCAATTGGTGCAGGACTTATTTTCGTCGGCGGTTTCGCAACACTTGGTGCGGCCAATCTTATAACAAAGGGATTAAACTTTGTTAAAGACCGGGAAGAGCGGATCAATATGGAGAAATTACCGCATTATCGTGCACAACAAAACGGTGTTACAACCATGTCATCACATAAGCCACGACGCCCCCGCTATCATACATTAGGCCTGTAGCAACAGGGATTTATTGCATTCCGGCAATACCCATTCCGGACGCGGAAAATGGCATGTATATCCGTTGGGCACTTTTTGCAAATAATCTTGATGGTCTTCCTCCGCTTCCCAGAATATTTCAGCAGGCGCCACCTCCGTGACCACATCTCCGGGCCAAGCGCCCGATAATTCCATATCCTTCATAAAAGCCTCGGCGACATATTTTTGTTGCTCACTCGTGTAGAAAATGGCCGACCTGTATTGCGAGCCAATATCGTTGCCCTGCCTGTTTGCAGTGGTCGGATCATGGATTTGAAAAAACACGCATAAAATATCCCGAAAGGATGTTTGGTCGCTATCATACGTGATTTCCATGGACTCCGCATGACCTGTTTTGCCGGTTTTAACATCATTATAAGTGGGATTATGCATCATACCTCCGGCATATCCTACGCGCGTATTCACGATGCCTTTTTGTTTGCGCATTAATTCCTGCATTCCCCAGAAACATCCGCCGGCCAATATAACTTTTTCCTGCATAGTTCTCTCCTTACAATAAAATACGCTTATAAAGCCTAAAAGTTCCTTTAAGTCGTACTAGCTTTTCCTTGCATCGCATTTGAATATGATTATCCTGATAAACGACAAATACGTACTCATTTAAAAAGGGGCCTTACAATATGGCAGATACAGCACAGCAACAGGCACAATCACAATTGCCGCTATTTTATAAAAATCCGGTTTTATTGGACGGGCAAAAACACCAAACTTTATCGTTAAAAAAGGATTTCGGCCTGGGATTTACCAAGACGACGAATGCGGTCCCCGTTAATATGCTTGAATTGCCGCAAGTAGCCCATTTTTACCCCATAGCTTTTTCCAATGACGGTATGGCGACACCTGTGGCCATTTTGGGCGTTCGCAACGATGAGAATCTGTTCGTTAATGACAAGGGTGAATGGCGCAAGGATGCCTATATTCCTTCCTATATCCGTCGTTATCCGTTTATTTTAACGGAAGTAAATAACGGGGAATCGCTGTCACTTTGTATTGATGAGTCTGACAATGTTGTCTTGCACGACAATTCCAATCCTTTATTTGACAAAGATGCAAAGCCGACCGATCTGGCAAAAAATGCCATGGAATTTTGCAAATCCTATCATGGGGCCAGCCAGCAAACGATGGAATTTTCCCAAGCGCTTGCGACCAGTGGCCTGTTGATTGACAGAACGGCGGAATTGAATTTACAAAACGGTACAAAGGTCAATTTCTCGGGCTTCAGCATTATTGACGAGGAAAAGTTCAATATGATGGATGATGCCGCCTTTAACGAATGGCGCAAAAAAGGGTGGATCGGGGCAATTTACGCTCATTTGTTTTCCGGTTTTCACTGGAATACGATTACAAAACTGTTAAACGAACGTATCAGTAATTAAAATGTTTAAATCCCTGCTTTCCTCAGGGATTTTTTCATGCGGTTTTTCCGCTTAATTCACGGATCGCGGACAAAACATCCTCAATATGGCCGTCCACTTTGACCTTGTTCCATATTTTACGGATAATGCCATCGCCATCTATCAGGAAACTTGTCCGCTCAATCCCCATATATGTTTTTCCATACATCGATTTTTCCTTCCAAACGCCATATCGTTCACAGA
>DCKW01000078.1:0-21115 GCA_002320485.1 Micavibrio sp. UBA1664 | reverse complement strand
AATTTATCGTGCTTGGCGACACTATCCTTTGATACACCGATTACGGCGCAATCCACCTTGTTAAACGCCTGTAGATTTTCGGAAAACCCGCATGCCTGCTTGGTGCAGCCGCTTGTATCATCCTTGGGGTAGAAATATAAAACCAGCCATTGCCCCTTATAATCCGACAGGGCAACTGTGCCCTCACTGTCGGTCGGCATATTAAAATCGGGGGCTTTGTTATTCACTTGAACTGTCATATTGTTTTTCTTTCGCCTATACTGGATATAATCAATAAATTATTTGTGATCGTCATAAGGTCAAGGTACAAAAAACATCCATGAAAAATTCGGCCAAAGCAGGATTGAAAATTATAGGGGAGATTACTCTCGGCCTGATTCTCGCTGTATGTATCGCTACGGGGTTTCTGGCGTGGCGACTGGCCCAAGGCCCGATTAACCTTGACCGGGCAACCCCCTATTTCGTCGATTATTTTAATGATACTAATAATGAATCCGTCAGTATCGATACCCTGCAATTACGGTGGGACGGTTTTAACAAACCGCTGCGCTTGAGCGCCTCCAAAGTAACGGTCAGCAATGAAAACGGCCCATTTCTCTACAGTCCTAATATCGATCTGAACGTCCGTATCGCCCCGTTATTTCTTGGACGATTTGATCTGGAAGCGGTATGGATCAGTAAAATTGCCATCTCGATTACGAAACATAAAGGCGGCGAATTTACAATAACAGGGCAATCTCTGGAGGACACGCAAGATGAGGAAAAGAATCTGCTACCCGCCAGTTTGACGTTGAATGATCTGATTTATGACCTTCCCGATCTTGATTATTTCTGGATTGATGATGCGCGTATTTTATATCGGGACGAAGCACGCGGCAGAACGCGCAGGTTTGAACCGGTAACCCTCTACATTAAAAACAACAGGCGGAATAATGCCGAGCGCAACCTCAGCGGATTTCTATCCTTTCCGTTTGGTCAGGACGAAGATATCAATATCGTTAAAATGAATTTTGAAACCTCGCGTGATCCGTTGCTCCTTAACATCTATGGTGAGTTCGAACAGACGGCAATCCGCAATTTTTTACAATTCGCCCCATCTATGCCTGAAGGGTTACGGATTCGAACCGCAGTGGATGCAAATATAGGGATTCAGCTTGATAATGTATGGTCGATTCATTCCTTGAACGCCATAATGCAGGCGGATAAGGGAACAATTATATATCCGGTTAATGCAAAGACAGACTCTATCGATTTTAGTGATTTATCACTCACAATAACACGCGATCCCAAGGATGATCGTCTGGTTATCCAAAATCTTTCCGCACGCATCAATGATGAGGTTCCGGTGGCTCTGACCGGACAATTTACCAACTTTACTGATCGTGACGAGGTTGCAGGCAAGGTCCAACTGGCGATGAGCGATCTGCCTCAGGAGTATTTCCCCCGCTACTGGCCTGAAAAATTCAGCGATAACGAGACTTATGATTGGTTGGTTAACCGACTTGCCGACGGAACGTTTCCCACCCTGTCTTTCGAAACGGAATTTGATATGGCCAAGACGGAGGGTGAAGATGCTAAACCGCTCCCTGCATGGCTTTTATCGGCAGGCGGGGCATTCACCTATAAGGATATGACCATCGACTATAACGCCCCGATGGCCAAGGCTACCAATGTTTCGGGTACAGGAGAATATAAAGACACCGAACTCACTCTCGACATTGCCGAGGCCGATGTCGGTTCCATGAAAACCACAAACGCCACATTACATTTTGATAACCTTATCAGTGACGGGCAAGGTATGGGTATAATGACATTTCCGGTAAAGGCGCAAGCACAGGATGTTTTTGATTATCTGGCGGCGGCGCCCATCAATGCCTTTGATACTATCGATTTCAAACCGACAAATACGAAAGGGGATGTGGAGGCCGTCGTTTCAATCAATATACCATTAACGGCGGACCTGCCCATCGAGGATGTTGAGGTTAAAGTAGAAGGCACGATAACAAATGCGGATGTGCCTGATGCGGTCAAAGGACTACGCCTGTCTGGCGGGCCTTACAATTTTACCGCCACCACAGGTGACATACGCTTGCAAGGGTCGGGGCAAATCGAGGGGCAACCGATCGACCTGACATGGCATGAATATTTTTCACAAGAATCCGCGGGTGACTATCTCTCGAAAATAACTGCCGAACTGACCGCGAACGATAAAATTCAAAACGCTTTCATCGATACATTCTCCTCGCATCTAAAAGGCCCCGTAAAAGTCGGTCTTGATTATGTGACCGATAAAAACGGGCGTGACACCGCAATCGACCTGTCGCTGGATTTATCGGATACAGCCATTGCCTTTCAAGAGATCGGATTGAATAAAGAAGCAGGCCAAAAAACAAACGCATCCATGGCGGTTAAGCTGGTGAATGGCGACCTTGCCTCGCTGAAAAATTTAACAATCAAGGGCGATGCTTTGACATTGGCAAACGGTGACCTCGATTTCATCACAACCAACGGAAATCTTGCCGTTACCAAGGCTTCATTGGAAAAACTGCAATTCAATAAAAACAATATCTCGGTAATTGCCGCACAGGAAAACGGTCTGCTAAAAACAAATATTACGGGTGCTTACCTTGATGTGACCCCGTTATTAAAGGGCCAAAAGGAGGATATAGAAAAAGCCAAGGAAGAGGCAAAAACTACATCGCGGCCCGTTGAAATCGGTATAACCGTTAACGAACTGCAAACCTCTAACACTGCTACTCTCAAGCAACCGCAAATTTACACGCGTTTGAATGGTGACGCGCGCATAGAAACATTCGAGCTGGATGCATTTATGGGGCAATCCGCCAATACGGGAAAGCTTTATATACGTTATAATCCTGACGTTGCCGACGGGCTGTCTTTACGTGTGGAAAGTGATAATGCGGGCGAGCTGTTTCGTACATTTGATCTTTACCCCTATATCAATGGGGGAACATTGCAAATTGCCGGTCGTCCGTTAAAGGGCGGACGGTTCGGTGATGTAGAGGGGCGCGCGCGCATCAATGATTTTGAGGTGACGAACGCTCCCGTTATTATTCGCCTGGTGAATTCCCTGTCGTTTAAGAATATTTTTCAAGGGGGCGCATTGCGCTTTACCCGTCTTGAATCCGATTTTAAATGGCAAAACAGTGATAATGGCGACTTATATAGTATATCAAACGGGCAAAGCTCGGGGGCGGCAATCGCCCTGACCTTCGACGGGTTTGTAAACACCGCCACCGATACAATGGAAATTACGGGAACTGCCGCACCCTTATCGGAAATTAATAAACTGATCGGCAATATACCGATTGTCGGACAAATTCTAACAGGCGGCAGTGCCTTTTGGGCGGCAACATATGCCATTAACGGTCACCCCGATGACCCGTCGGTCAGCGTGAATCCGCTATCCGTTATAACCCCGGGAATTTTACGCAAACTATTATTTGAAAGCACGCCGTCACAATCCGAAGCGCCCATGCCTGAACCGGAACCTGGACCGCGTAAACTCAACTAAGTATAAGAAACCGTTTTTTAGGCTGCCTTTACCAGAACATGTTTTTTCTTGCCTGCCGACACTTTAATTGTCCCGGCAATCGCGCATGTCATATTTTCGTCTGTTACGGCAACATCATCAATTTTTGCACCGCCACCCTGGATGAGGCGTCGGCCCTCCCCTTTGGATGAGACTAGATTGGCTTCAACCAGAAGATCGAGGATGGACATTTCCTTTTGTGATACCTCAACCGTCGGCAGGCCTTCCGCGCTCATGCCTTGCTCGAATGTCTGACGGGCGGTTTCTGCGGCTTCACGTGCGGCATCCTCTCCACGGCAAAGTTTTGTTGCTTCGTCTGCCAAAATTTTCTTCGCCTCGTTGATTTCTTGCCCCTGCAAGGATTCTAATCTTCTAATTTCATTCATCGGCAACATGGTGAAACGCGCCAACATATTGCCGACCAAAGCATCTTCAACATTGCGGAAATATTGCCAGTAATCATACGCTGACAGCATTTTCGGACTTAACCAAACCGCCCCGTTAACGGTTTTACCCATTTTCTCACCTGCTGAATTCAGCAGTAATGGGGCCGTCAGTGCAAAAATCTGGATTTGGGCTGCCTTATGCGCAAGATCAACTCCGTTAATAATGTTACCCCATTGGTCAGATCCACCCATCTGCAAAATTGTGCCGTGACGGCGATGCAATTCCACAAAATCATACCCCTGCATAACCATGTAGTTAAATTCAAGCAAGGTCAGCGGGCTTTCCCGCTCAAGGCGTGTTTTCACGCTATCAAATGAAATCATGCGGTTGATGGTGAAATAACGGCCATAGTCACGCAGAAAATCCAGATATTTCAATTCGGACAACCAATCATCATTATTGACCATCATTGCGTCGGTCTCACCCTCACCATAGCGAAGGAACTGCCTAAAACAATTATCACGGATATTTTCAAGATTGTCGTTAATCATCTCGTCCGTCATCAAATTACGCGATTGGTCTTTAAAGGACGGATCGCCGATTTTTGATGTACCGCCACCCATAAGGGTAATCGGTTTATGGCCTGTTTCCTGAAACCATTTCAACATCATGATTCCAGTTAAATTCCCTACATGAAGAGATTTCGCCGTTGCGTCAAAACCGATATAGGCTGATTGCACATTTTCGCATAATTTTTGATCCAAACCCTCAAGATCACTACCTTGGTGGATAAAGCCACGTTCCTGCATAACATTTAAAAAATCGGATTTGTATTGTGCGCTCATGAGTTATTCCTTTATTTTCTCTTCCGAAAAGTTTTAAATAAGAGACATGAAAAAAGCCAGCGAAAATCATAAAATATATCGTGTTATCGGATGTATGTCAGGAACCGCCATGGACGGCATTGATGTCGCGATGATTGAAACTGATGGCTATGGATATATTAAGCCGATAGGTTTTATCTCTGAAAGTCATGATCCTGAATTTCGTGAAAAATTGCGGGCTTGTCTCAATCGGACTGATCGTGACAGTGACGATATAATGGCAATTGAGCGTGAATTCACACTACGCCATATCCCTATTATTAACAAATTAATCCAAAACCTTAACTTATCGAGAAAAGACATTGATTTGATTGGTATTCATGGTCAAACAACACACCATGATCCCGATCAAAATATTACTATTCAATTATGCGATGGGGGCTTACTGGCACAAGAAACCGGCATAGATACTGTTTATGATTTTCGTCAGGCCGACGTTAAATCAGGTGGGCAAGGCGCGCCGTTTCTGCCGGTTTATCATCGTGCACTAGCGCTTAATGCAGAGATTAACCTTCCCATTGCCATCATCAATATCGGTGGCGTCGGTAACATCACATGGATTGATCATGATCAAATGGTGGCCTTTGACACAGGCCCGGGCAACGCCATGATTGATGATTGGGTGAATACGCATACAGGCGACCCCTATGACAAAGACGGAAAAATCGCCGCAAAAGGCATTGCTGATCAGACTATTTTGGATGAATTTTTAAGTTCGCCCTATTTTTCAAAAAAATATCCTAAATCATTGGATAGAAATGATTTTCGCAAATCAGAGGTAAGCCATTTATCTTTGGAAAATGGGGCGAGAACCTTACTTGAAATGACCGTTCAATCAGTTGCAATGGGCATGTCCCAATGCCCGACATCCCCTAATGCAATCTATGTCACGGGTGGTGGTCGTCACAACAAAACAATCATGAAACGCATTAGCGAAATTACAAAATTACCCGTTCATTCAACGGATTCTTTGGGATGGAACGGTGACGCGATGGAGGCAGAAGGGTTTGCCTATATGGCGGTGCGCCGATTGCTCAATGAACCAATTTCTTTCCCGTCAACGACTGGTTGCCCTGTGCCGACTATTGGTGGCGTGATTGCAACACCTGATAAAAAAACTGCCGCCGCATGACTATAAAATCCGTTACAGATGTCGTCATTCAGGAAGCCGCCGCGCTATTACGTTCAGGGGAATGCGTGGCCATTCCGACGGAAACGGTTTACGGACTTGCCGCCGATGCCTGTAATGGTGAAGCCGTGGCCAAAATTTATGATATCAAAGGCCGTCCTTCATTTAATCCGCTCATCTCGCATTTTGACTCCCTATCTATGCTTCAGGATTATGCTGATTTGAATGATACGGCACTGGCACTTGCCGCCGCATTTTGGCCGGGGCCAATGACATTAATTGTCAAACGCAGTGAAAATTGCAAAATCAGCGAGATTGTGACGGCCGAGTTAGACACAATTGCCGTACGCGTGCCGTCACACAAGACCGCACAGAAGATTATTCGCGCTGCAAACACACCGCTTGCCGCACCCAGCGCCAACGCCTCAGGTGAAGTCAGCCCGACTGCCGCCACCCATGTACAGGATAGTTTGGGGAGCAAGGTAAAATTAATCGTTGCCGATGGCTCTGCCAAAATCGGCCTTGAATCAACCGTCATTGATGTGACTGGCGCGGAAGCTATAATCTTACGCCCAGGCTCAATTACGGCTGAGGATTGCGCAGATGTTCTGGGCTATTCCGTTACAATTGATTTGGGCGATACAGATACGCCAAAATCTCCGGGGCAATTGCTCAAACATTACGCACCATCAACTCCTGTTCGCCTGAAATCTTATGATTTGAAAGAGGGCGAATCTCTCTTGGCCTTCGGCTCCACCAAATTCATGCCTGTTTCAAAATTGCCTGATACGCATATATTAAATTTAAGCGAAACAGGTGATTTATACGAGGCGGCATCCAATCTTTTTGGATATTTGCGAAAACTGGATAAGTTGAATGCCACTGCAATTGCCGTGATGGATATTCCCAATCAAGGAGTTGGCATTGCGATTAATGATCGCTTGAAACGAGCCGCGGAAAAATAAATTGCCGCCGCATGGACAAAGCGTATGCGACAGGCTATATCTTTCCCCATGAATGCGATCGAAATCAAAGACCTCAAAAAAATTTATAAAGGGACCAAGAAATCAGAGCCGAAACTGGCGCTCGATTCCATCAATCTAAACATTCCGAAAGGTTCAATGTTTGCCCTTCTCGGCCCCAATGGTGCGGGAAAATCAACCGCCATAAACATTATGGCAGGGTTGGTAGTCAAAACATCAGGCAGTGTAAAACTGAACGGTTATGACATTGACGAAATGCCGCGTTCGGCCAAAAAATCAATCGGCATTGTGCCGCAGGAAATCACGTTTGACCCCTTCTTTTCGCCGCGTAATGTGCTTGAACTTCAAGCTGGCATGTACGGGATCGCCAAAAAAGACCGCCGCACGATGGAAATTCTCGATATGCTTGGTTTGGCCGATAAGGCCGATGCAACGGCACGTTCCCTATCGGGCGGGATGCGCCGCCGCCTAATGGTGGCAAAGGCCATGGTGCATGACCCTGAAATCCTTGTATTGGATGAACCGACCGCGGGGGTGGATATCGAATTGCGCCAGCAATTATGGGATAATGTAAAACTGTTGAACAAAGAGGGTAAAACCATCCTGCTCACCACACATTATCTGGAGGAAGCGGAATCCATGTGCGACCGTATCGCTATTATTAATCATGGTAATGTCATTGCCGACGAGGATAAGGATGATCTGCTGGCCCGTATCGAGGGCAAGGAAATCACTTTCCGCCTTGACCGTGAAATTACATCCATTCCCGAGGCATTGTCAGGATTTACCGCACGCATTGAGGGCAACCGCCGTCTTGTAATAACTTATCGCCCTGCCGATACCAGTGTCGGTAGCATGATTAACGCCATCCAAAAAACAGAGTACGGCATTTCCGATATCATAACCGATCACAGCGATCTTGAGGATGTGTTCCTGCAACTGACCAAACGTAGCTAGGTTATTTTAGCCCTTTACTCTGCTTTGAATGCGCATAGTTCAATTATATGCACTCATGAAAGGAGATTTGAGATGACAAAAATTAGTGATTGTATGAGTAAGGATTGTAAATGGGTTTCACCTGAAACCAAACTGCAAGAGGCGGCATGCATCATGCGTGATAATGATTTAGGGTTTCTGCCCGTTACCGAGAACGATCGTATGATCGGCATGATTACGGACCGCGATATCGTTATTCGCGCACTTGCCGAAAACAAGGGTCCAACCACAAATGTACGTGAAGTTATGTCCCCCAAAACCTATTATTGCTATGACGATCAATCGACGCAGGAAGTTTGTGACAATATGGCCGATCTGCAAATCCGCCGTATGCCGGTTGTGAATCGTGATAAACGTTTGGTCGGCATCTTGTCCTTTGGGGATTTGGCACAAACATCCAAACATGAAACGGTCGGTAAGGCCGAACAGCAAATTACACAAGGCTGTGGGTGCGGTACGAAAAAGGCTGCATGATTTTATCTCGTATATGAACGAACAAAGGCGCAAAATTCTTGCGCCTTGTTTGTTTGTCGGGTATTAATGGCCTTACGCAACCGTAGCTCAGCTGGATAGAGCGCTGCCCTCCGAAGGCAGAGGCCGTGGGTTCGAATCCCACCGGATGCGCCAATTGATTGGCGGATACGTGCGGAGAAGAACCCACATTTAAATAAGCGTTCGACGACAAGCAAAGCGCAGGCGCGGCGAAGGGAAACCCGAGCCAATCCCACCGGATGCGCCAAGTTTATGGGAACCCGTTACTATCCTCCGCCGTTTATCATTTGAAATTTTAATATTGAGGAACATATATATGAAATCATCTTTATTCACACTGACACTCGGCTTGATAGCCATTACTTTCACCCCTTCTGCATCTGCACAGGAACAAATTGCCATGGTTGACACCAATCGGTTCCAACCAATCAAGGCAGAGGTCGTTAATTCCGAACCAAGTAATTTCACCATTAATGTCCGTAATTTCGCCAATATGGGTGTAGATCAGAAAGCCGATATTTTCACCGTATACACAGCCTCATCAAAGCCGGAACAATGTGCGGATTTCAGGGATGTGGAATTACCCTATACCAAACCAGAAAAATATTTACGCCAATTCGATTTATCGAACCAACCTGATATTATGAAAGCCATCGAAGACACCCAATGTGTCGCTATAAAAAATATTCCGCCGTCACAATAGCAAAAAACCCGCACATGAGGCGGGTTTATTTTTTCGATAAAATAAGGAAATCAAGCCTTTTCAACCTGTCCGTAATCCAGTTCAACCGGCGTGGCGCGACCAAAGATCGACACAGAAACTTTTAATTTCTGTTTACCTTCGTCGATTTCCTCTACAATACCGTTAAAGGATGCAAACGGCCCGTCAATAACACGAAGCTCTTCCCCGATGTCAAATGCAATTGCGGAGCGTGGTGAATCAACGCCTTCTTCGATCTGTTTCATCATCGCCTCGGCCTCTCTTTGAGAGATCGGCACAGGGCGTTTTCCGCCACCCAAAAATCCTGTCACTTTGTCCGTATCCTTAATCAGATGCCATGCGGCATCAGACATTTCCATTTTCACCAGAACGTAACCCGGAAAGACCTTGCGTTCACTGTTGACGCGTTGACCGCGTTTAACCTCGACAACCTCTTCCGTCGGGACAAGGATTTCCTCAATATCGGCGGCAAGGCCCTTTTTCTCGGCCTGCTCGCGAATCGAGGTTGCGATTTTCTGTTCAAACCCTGAATAAACGTGAATAACGTACCAGCGTGCGGTCATAATATATTAGCTCCTAAAAAAAATAACTATCCTAAAATCCAGCGGATGATTGTGGCCACAACCTGATCCGTTAAAAACAAAAATATGGAGGCCATAACAACCATGATAAAGACCATGATGGTCGACAAGATCGTTTCTTTGCGTGTCGGCCATGTCACCTTTTTCGCCTCGGCCTTCACCTGTTTTGTAAATGCGATTGGGTTTGTTTTTTTATTTGCTGCCTGTGCCATATCCTAAAATTCCTTGTTTATCCCCGATTACCCGTTATCGGCCGTGGCCGTTTTATCAATGATTATCTGTTTGGGGGATATCATCGTTATAAGCAAATATCGGGCAAAGAACAAGTGTATTTTTTACGCTTCGGCTTCGACCGTTTGCACCATCGAATAAAGTGCGCTTCTCAAAGCGTCAAGCAAGTTAACAATGCGGCCTTGATTATGAACGGAAGCCATATTAACCGTATTGTCGCTTAATATATTTTTTATTGATGACAGGATATCTATAACTGAATTATCAGGAAGAAACTGTGCAATATCCGTCATTTCATCAATCATTACGGTAATATGATCCGTCGTTCCGCAAGCAATGCAAATATCTGCATAGTTAAGATGTGCATAAATATCATTGATTTTCCCTATTGTTACAGACGGGGATTTTTGATCGGTATCAGGATAGTTTTTGATTTGCGATATATTCATAAGAAGCCTTTAACCTCACTATGATACTGAATACAATGAATGGAAAGATTGCATAAATAGGTATGCAACCTCTTTCATTATTGCCGTTTAATGGCCCATTTTAATTGCAGACTTAAATCATCCATCACTGTACGAATAACGATCTGGTTTGTTTTACGTATGCTAAATCCATCGTGGCAATGCACACTTTCCTCCAAAGTGACATCACCGCCGTGCATTTTGAAACCCCATCCCGATCCCCCGGGCAAACGCAATAATACGGCTGTTTTATTTTCTACCAGCGACGCCTTGACCGAGGGATGCAAATGAAATCTTACTGTTACCGGTATTGGTTTGAGGGCCACATTCCGGGTCAGCAATTCCTCCCCGCGAAAATCTTCGCCATCGCTGTCCAGATATAATCGTCTCGTATGGGTCAAGCCATATCCTGCGCTATATCCTTCGTGGGATCCGCAGAATAAAACCGCACCGTTTACATTTTCAAGGCTGGCACGACAATTTAATAAGGATTGTCGTGCCTCCGTATCATCAATCATCAAACACGAATGGGCTGCCATGAGTGATAACCCATCCTGCCATTGGGAATCGGTTAAGTGCGTTCCACAACTGACGATCATACGGTGGGGGCCGTACGTCATTTCAAATGACAGCGGGGCCACATGCATGCCCTTATCCCCATGATCGATTATTACCGATGTACGCGCGTTGCGAATGGCGGTGTATCCGTAATCGGCATAGCAGATATTATTACGGCGTAAACGCGTATCGGATTGTTTTAATACACCGTCGATATCAGATTTATTAGGAAGATAGGCGCCCTGAAATAGCGGGAAATCCTTATCACAATGAATCATACTGTTAATTAAACGAGCCATTGTTTCTATTGTTCGGGGCAGCCATGGCGGGATCGACTGATCAGACTGGGCAAGACTGCGCCGCAGTTGGATAAGAGATTTACCCATTTGCACAAGATTTTGCGGATTGCGCTCTATTAATCCGCCATCTTTCAACGACAGTTCATCCATCACACCTTTCAATAATTGCAAATGCGTGGCTAACGCGACCTGATCGTACAAGTCGGGACAATGACATTGGACGATAACCAATGCCCATAATAGGCTGTATCTATCAAAAGGATTCATATCCCCTTTCGAGACCAGAATATGGACGAGGTGTTTATACTGTCTGTAAAAACTTGTATGTAATTGTTCCAGAAATTCGTCATTTGCCGCCGAATAAGCATAAGGATAGATGATGAGCCAGTTCACGAGCCTTTGTGCGGTCAGGTCAGGCGCCCATACGATATGATGATAATTTTGAAAATGGTCCAGCCATCGTTGAGTAATGTCGCGCGCGGCCTTGCGGCCGACATCGCCGCCCAACGCTTTTAATTCACTAAGAAAATCGAAAGCATGCAGTTTTTCAAAGAAAACGGTTTCCTGTTCATAACCGCCGATCAGCCAGCTTTGCATATCCAGCGTAATCCTGTGACCGTGAATATCCAGTTGACCTGATGCCGCCCATCGTCCGCGTCCCGCATCCCCGGGGAATAAATCATGCGGAAAATGATCGAAGTTCAGCAAATCATCCGGTTTACCCAAAGACGCATTATAGACGGGATTGAGCATTTTGACATGCGCCGCCTTGTGACTCAGATTTTTGAGCCATTGCGTTGCCATTACTGTTTCCTTAAGGATGAAATTTTATCCGAATAATATTTTGTGCCATCTTTAAAAACATATGTTCCGGCGACGAGAACATTCGCACCTGCCTGTTTCACCATACGTGCGGTTTCATCGGTAATGCCGCCATCGACTTGTAAATCGATATCGCGGCCTGTTGCATCAATGCGTGCGCATACATCGGCGATTTTATTGTCCAGCGCGATATAGCTCTGCCCGCCAAAACCCGGATTAACCGTCATTACCAACACCAGATCGACAAGATCCATAATATGGTCAAGCACATCAGTCGGCGTTGCGGGATTAAGCGCAATGCCAGCCTTCTTTCCGGTCGCCTTGATTTGCTGTAAAACCCGATGCGTATGGTCGTCGGCTTCGGCATGGATGGTTATTATATCCGCCCCCGCCTCGGCAAAGGCCTCTATATAAGGCGCGGCGGGATTAATCATCAAATGCACGTCAAATATCTTATCAGTGTGCGGACGCATCGCTTTGATAACGGGCGGGCCGAATGTAATATTCGGCACGTAATGCCCGTCCATGACATCCAGATGAATATAATCGGCCCCGGCGGCATCAATCGCCTTTAATTCCTTTTCCAGATTGGAAAAGTCGCAAGATAACATCGATGGTGCAATTTTTATGTGAGTCATTGTTTCAAACTATCCGATTCCTATTTTTTTGCCCATTTACCGTTTTCATCCTGCTGCCAGTAGGTCAGGTCGTGCCCCGCTTCTTTATAGATTTTCCAGCGGGAGCGTGCATCCTTGACCTGAGGCTCCACCCGTCCGTCCAGCATTTCACACACCATTGCAAACGACGCAACATCCTCCATCACGCATCCGTGCGTTAAAATCAGGATTTCCGCTCCGTTCACATTCTCATCATTTGCGCTCAAAAACACGGGTTGCCGCTCCGGATGTTTATCACCGTCCGCGCCATGCGGCAAAAATACGTTCGGATGAAACGTCCATAACAGGTCATTGAGCCGCGAGGCCTCCTGCTTATCCGGCACGCGAATAAGCACATTTTTACCTGACTGCCACGCCTTGAGGGCAATGGACGGCAACGCCTGATCCAGCGTTGATTGTTCCATATGGTAAAACCGGATATCCGCCATAACGCCCCTTAGTAATTTTCGACCAAGTGATAGAAAGCGCGCACACCAAACCCGGATGCGCCTTTCGGACAGGTCGCACTGTCATCCTTGCGCCAAGCGGTTCCTGCGATATCCAGATGCGCCCACGGACGATCATTTGTGATAAAACGTTGCAGAAAAACCGCCGCAGTGGACGCACCCGCAAATGGCGTCAGGCCAAGGTTCCGCATATCGGCAATCGGTGAATCGATCTGTTTGTCAAAATCCTTGTTGACAGGCAGAGGCCAGAATTCATCGCCTGTGGCCTTGCCGCTTTCCCAGAAAAATGTCTCAAGCGACTTGGCATTTGAAAACACACCTGCCATATCAAGCCCCAGCGCCGCCATACACGCCCCTGTCAAAGTGGCGGCATCAACAACCGCTTTCGGGTCATATTTGTTTTGAATATAGGTCAAAGCGTCAGCCAGACACAATCTGCCCTCCGCGTCAGTATTGATCACCTCGATCGTTTGACCCGATAATGATACCACAACATCGTCAACACGATAAGCGTTGGCGGCGATCATGTTTTCAGCCAAAGCAATTGCGCCAACCACATATTTTTCAACCTTGTTTTCGGCTAACGCTTTAATCGCACCGACAACTGCGGCCGATCCGCCCATATCCATTTTCATGGTCGACATGGCATCGCGCGGTTTCAGGGAATACCCGCCCGTGTCATAGGTCACGCCTTTTCCGACAAGGGCCAGAGGCTTTTCACCCTTGTCTTTTTTCACGCGGCCGTCATATTCGAATATCACAAGGCGGGGTTTACATTCCGATCCTTTGCCGACAGCTAACAAGGCGCCCGCGCCCATTCTTTCAAGTTTCTTTTCATCAAAAACGGTAATTTTGACATCCGTTTTTTTCAATGTTTTTTTGATCATATCGACATAGGATGCAGGATACAGAGTATTCGGCGGTTCGCTGACAAAATCGCGCGCCATGAACACGGCGTCAGAGAGTGTTTTCATACGTTTGAAATTCTTTTCCGCCTTGGCTTTATCATCTACAACAACGGTCAAAGTGATGGTTTTATTCAGCTTATCCAAATTTTTAGTTTTATATTTGTTGAATTCATAGGACCCCAAATAAAATCCGTTGGCAATCGACAAACCATCCTGTTCGTTTGACATGCCTGCCAATGAAACCTCCGTCATTTTTAATCCGGCACAATGGGCATACAGCTTGCCGCCCGCCTTTTCCAAATCGACTGCCGTTGAGTCTTTCGCAAGTCCAAAGAAAACGTACCATGTTAACCCTGACCCGTTATCCATGGAAAAACTGCACACGTTGCCCTGTTTGCCGTCAAAACCGTCTGCGCCTTTTTTATGCAATGTCTCGATACGTTTATACGCTGCGTCAGGAATTTGATTTTTCAACGCTTTAATATTTCCGTCCGTTACGGAATAAATCATGCCATCATTTTTATGATCGGGTGCGCTTGTGAATTGAATAATTGCGGCCATTCGTCTATCCTTCTGTCAAAATTGTCATGCAATAAGTATAAACAGTCATCGGAGCCATTCAAGCGTGATCAGAGTTATTCCTACATTATTTGACCGGTATGTCATGAAAATTCTCGGCATGGCGACATGTGTAACCGCTTTATCCCTGACGCTGATTATTCTTTTGACGCAGTCGATCCGATACCTTGAACTCGTAATCAGTTCCGACGCATCCCCCACCTACTTCCTGATAATGATTGCCTATGCCATTCCCAAATTTCTGGAGGCGATATTACCTCTCGCCTTTGCAATCGGCTCGGTCTATACAGCCCACCGGATGATGGCGGACCGCGAAATGATCATTATGGCGGCGGCGGGTAACGCCGTTCCGTCCCTTGGCCGCGGCTTCATCGCCTTCGCCTTTATAATGATGTTTTTCCAGTTTTTATTATCCGGCTGGATTTCCCCGCTTTCCGTTTCCAAACTCCAACAAACGCGAGAGAGCGTAAAAAGCCATTACGCAACGCTGATGTTTCAGGAGGGTGTATTTAACAGTCTGAGTAACGGGTTAACCGCCTTTGTGGAGCAACGCGCGGGAATGAACGAATTACGCAACCTCATGATCCATGATGAAAATGCAACGTTGAATACAGGTAAAAAAACCACGATTCTTGCCAAGCGCGGCATTGTCAATCTGGACCCGCAAACACAGCAATTGCTGATTTATAACGGAACGCAGTACGAGGAAGACATTCAAACAGGGCAGATTGCACGTCTTGATTTTGATCAGTATACATTGGATATTCCGGTCGATAATCCGGCAATTGCCAATCGGTGGAAGGAGCCGGACGAACGCACACTTGATCAACTCTTTGTTTCCGAAGCCAGTGCCTCCGCAACCGATCTTAAAAAGCGAAACGAATTTATCGCTGAAATTAACAAACGTTTGTCGACCCCGTTTCTATATGCTTCGTTTATTCTCTTAATTCTGGTTTTCATGTTTTTGGGTAGCTGGAATCGCCGTAAGCAAAGCTCCCCCCTTATCAAGTCGGCCATAGCGGTTATCGCCATACAGGCCCTGTATATTGTTTTTTATAACGAGGCGCGCGATGTCATATGGATGAACGCGGGATTATATGCCGTGGTCATTGCCCCCATTATTTACGGGATAAGCCGCCTGACATATCATAGTCGTATCAAATAGAAAAAACGAATAGATTTAAGGTTTGGCCGTTTCAGATAACGTCACGGACAAACCGTCAAGATCCTCTGTCATAATTAACTGGCATGAGAGGCGGGAGTTATCCTCCCGATCAAACGTTTCGTCCAGCATATCATCCTCGTCTTCGCTCAAGGGATATAATTTATCCAGCCAGTCTTCATCAACATACACATGACATGTGGCACAACAGCAGGAGCCGCCGCACTCCGCCTTGATGGGCAGACCGTGATCACGGATGATTTCCATGACGCGCCACCCTTCCAGCGCATCAAGCTCATGCTTCACACCTTCCTGATCTGTCACATGGATTTTCATTTGACTTTACCTTCTGTCATTTGCCGGTATCCGACGGCCAGCGCCGCATAAACCCACGCCGAGGATAATACGCTTCCAAAGGCGGTTATAAAATCAATAATTGCCAATTGTATTGTCGGAATTGACTGCCCTTCTCCGCTTGCCGATGCCAGAAACGGCGATGAAATCATTAATACACAAAATCCTATGGAAAAAGTTGTCAGGATTTTCAATACAAATATCGGAAATGAAAAACCAACCTGTTTATTGCGGGCAAAAAATCCGCGGATATCGTTGTGCGCGATGATCAAGACGGGAAGCATGATAAAACGCACGGCATAAAACAGGATAAACAGCAAAATACTAAGTCCGGTAATGGCGGCCATTGACGGCGGCGTTTCCGCGGTTTGGGACGCCTGTTGTAACGGCTCGTAAATAAGGGTCAGCAACCCATACATTCCGTTTAAAAAATAAGAAAACACAACATTCGCCAGCGCGGCCGAAATAAACAATCCCTTTTTCTCATTAAGATTGAGTGTAAATATTACGGGTTTTTCATTATCGCGTTTTTTCGGCGCGCTGAGAATTATAAAAATGATTAATGCACATAATAACCCCGTCACGAAATCCGACGGAATTTGCACCACCGCCATTAAAAACGGCGATGTGTCCTGCGGCATGCCGCCCCGCATCAACATCAATGTCAGAAAGGTCACAACGGTCGGAATCATCGTCATCGGCAATAACGTTTTGCGATTCAGCAACAGGCTTAATCCCCCGCGATGCAGGGCACGAAAAACTTCAAAATATTGAGGGCGCGGTTGGATATGGTTCATACCCTTGTTTTATAGCAGAGATTGCCGTGATGAAAACCATGTTTTTTATCTTAAACCTGGTATTGGCCAAATCATTTGCCCGTTTTGCTCATTATTGTGTGGGTGTAATTTTGATTCATCAATGTTGCTCCATAACCAAAACGTAAATAAAGCAGGTATAACGCCCATACCAAGTAAACAAACATAAGCTCCGCTGTTTTGTTTTACGTGCCGCGAAACCGATTCAAAACTTTTTTGCGCCAATCCTCTCATAGTTTACGCCGCCTTATCCTCTGCAACGCCTAATTTCTTTTGCAGGTCGCTTGACGAGGTGGTGTATTGAAACCGCAATTTCTCGTTCGGGCGGCAAATGCGGAACGCTTCCTGCGCCATTAGCGCGGCCTCGTGAAAACCTGATAAAATCAACTTTAATTTCCCCGGGTAATGGTTGATATCGCCGATGGCAAAAATCCCTGCCTCCGATGTCTGGAACTTTTCAGTATCAACGGGAATCAGGTTTTCATGCAAATTCAGTCCGAAATCGGCAACGGGGCCTAGCTTCATTGTCAGCCCGTAAAACGCCAGAAACCGCGAACATTTCAATTCCAGCTCTCCTTGCGTTTTGGTTTTAACTTGCAGAGCTTCAACCTGTCCGTCCGCACCATCAATGCCCTTGATATCACCGATAACGAGGCCCATCTTGCCTTGCTCGACGAGTTTGCGCATTTTCAACACGGAATCGGGCGCGGCACGGAAATCATCACGGCGGTGGACAAGCGTCACCGATTTTGCAATCGGTTGCATGTTCAAACACCAGTCCAGCGCGGAATCCCCGCCGCCGGCAATAACAAGGTCATGATCCTTGAACACGTCCATTTTGCGAACGGCATAAAACACGGATTCCCCTTCATAGCGTTTCAATTCAGGGATCGGCGGTTTTTTCGGCATGAACGATCCGCCCCCTGCGGCAATCACGATGACAGGCGCCTCGATCACGATGCCTTGATCGGTGGTCATTTCCCAGTTGCCGTTATCCAGTTTTTGAATGCTTTCCGCCATTTGCTGATAATGAAATTGCGGGTTAAACGGCGCAATCTGCTCCAGCAAGCGATCGGTCAAATCCTGCCCCGAAATGACAGGCCATGCCGGAATGTCGTAAATCGGCTTTTCAGGGTACAGCTCGGCACATTGCCCGCCGGGCTTATCCAGAATATCGACCAGATGGCATTTGAGATCTAGCAAGCCCAATTCAAATACGGCGAACAGGCCGCACGGCCCAGCCCCGATAATTATCACGTCAGTGGTGTGTTTTTCGCTCATGGCACATGTTTTAGCGTGAGAACACCCCAAACGCAAGATAGGGATTAAAGATCTAAATATTTTGACATATTAATAATATGTCATTTATATTCTCATTTTTATTAATAAGGGTAACAAGTTATGTCTGTGAGAGAAATTGCCACATCCGCCAGCATTGCATTACATACGGCGCAAAACTCCCTGACCAGACAAAAAAATCTGGATAGGGCTGAAATCGAAATGATGGCTGAAATTCGTACAGCCATTCACAAAATTAACAAAGTCCTTCCTATTTGTAGCAAAAGTAATCCTGAGGATATACTCAAAAAACAACAGCTGAACTGGAGAAATCATCCTTTTTCCCAAACTGCTTTTTACGGCTCACTTGCAAGCTGTCCAATATCTGCTGATATCGCACGTTTCGCCCATGAAAGCGGCTCTAATCCTGTCGGAGCTTTTATTGGTGCCGCAGGAGTATCTTTTATAACAGTTTTTTTCGGTGTGAATTTAGATATTCTGGATGAGGAAACTGTCACGGACACAGTCTCCAACATATTCAACATTGCCGTTTCTCCTTTACGATATTTAAAACGCGCTATCACAGGTGAAAGCTTTGACCCTCGGCTATGGCGGCGTAATGCCAAACAAATAACGGAAAATTTCTTGCATCCTTTTTCTATTGAGAATGGCAGAAAAACTTGGGAGAAAGATAAATATCTGGAACTATATGCTGAAAGAGGTATGACCCCCGAAGTTGCAAAAGCCATGGCCTTACCATTGCGCAACAAAATGTACCAATTAACGCTGACTAGGCACAGAGATAAAATTGATATCGTGCCTCTTTTATTTGAAGCCCTCCTTATCAATCCGGATATGAAAGTTACCGATTTTTTGACAAATATTGAAACGGAAGCTATGGCTCTACAAGATTTGGACGCCCATAAATCCGCGACAAAAAAAGGAACCCGCTTGGCGGTAGCAGCACCCAATATGGAAACTGCGCAACGTAATCTGGAAAAAGAACTGGATAAATTAAAGGGCGAAAGAATCGGCCTATCGACCGTTGCACTTTTCGGAAATGATATAAGTCAGGAAGCATATAAAGCGCGAAACACAATTTCAGAATGGCAAATTCAGCAACATTCATCCTTACCGCCAAGCCTTCAATTGATGGAAACAATTATAGATAAGACCGAGCAATTAAAACCGCATCTTATTAGACAATCCTCCCCCAAAAACATGACATTCCGGCTATCATCAATATTTATCGGCAAAAAAACGCAGGATCAATTAAATGCCTCTTTTATAACGTTGATAAGAGATATAAAACAACTCAACGAGGCTACATCTCATGATATTCAAGCACTGGAAGATGCTATGGATGACAATGAATTGGCCCATTCTGTTTTAGATGGTTACGCCACAATTTTGGAACAATATAGTGAAGCATTCGAGGCCCAAGCCGGCAGACTCAAAAAAACCTCATCTGCAAGGGCAGATGGCACTACGAAAGTGGCACGGTTTACTCCCCAGACAATTGATGAAACACGTAATAATCTTCGACAACAAGCATTACGCGCACGTCAGGAAGCCGCAGGATATGAGCATATTATTCAGCCGGAACAGGAATTCATGGTCCGCACATTACCTGTTTTATCAGCCCGCTCAGCAGATATTTTAAAGGCTGTTGAAAATGCATATCGTATAACACGTCTTGAAGAAATGGTCGGCTTACTGAAAAAAGGTGGCGCGACATCCAGTCTCAAAGATAATGCAATGGATATCACATCGCATGATGTTGTTGCCTATAGCAGAATGTCGAATGAAAGCAGAAGAAAAGTAATCGATGAGGTCATAGACAACCTCGAGGCCGTTTTAAAACCTTGGAAAACAACGCTACAGGAAGTAAAAGATGTTTTCGCTATTGAGGACATGACGACAACGCGTTTGCAAATCACCTATCAACCGCTAGATGAAAAAGGACAATCTGTCGCACCATCATTAAAACCGAAATAGGTGGTTGTGTGATTTTCAGTTACGCGGTTTCATTTCAACAATTTCAAACATTTGACCTCCGTTAAAAATGGCCTATAACTTTGCGTATGACAGATACAAATTCCCATAAGATAATCATTCGCAACTGGCTTTATTTCAATGCTTTCATGGTGTTTTGCATGGCGATAATCGGCGCGGTGACACGCTTGACCGAAAGCGGCCTGTCTATCGTTGAATGGCAGCCGATCAGTGGCGCGCTTCCGCCCTTGAACGCGGCGGAGTGGGAACGCGTTTTTGCGCTCTACCGCGAAACGCCGGAATATCAAAAAATCAATGCGGGCATGTCGCTTGACGATTTTAAAAACATCTTTTTCTGGGAATGGTTTCACCGCCTGTGGGGGCGTTTGATCGGCATTGTTTATGCCCTTCCCTTATTCTTTTTCTGGTTCAAGGGATGGATTCCGCAAGGCTATAAAAAACCGTTGCTCGGCCTTTTAATCCTTGGCGGCCTGCAAGGCGTTGTCGGCTATGTTATGGTGTTGAGCGGACTTGTCGACAGGCCCAGCGTATCGCATTACCGTCTGGCCCTGCATCTGTCGTTGGCGTGGATCGTTTTTGCCGCCTTGTTATGGACGGGGTTCAGCCTTGCTACAATAACACCAAAGGATACGACCTTCTGCCGCCGCCGTCATGGGTGGACGGCTTTTGCGCTCTTGTTTACTACCATTATATGGGGCGCGTTTATGGCGGGAACGGACGCGGGCCTGATTTCCGCATCCTGGCCTATGCTACACGACTCTCAGTTTCTGCCCGATG
>DCKW01000003.1 GCA_002320485.1 Micavibrio sp. UBA1664 | reverse complement strand
GTCCGATTTTTAGGGAGCAGAACACCCATTTATTGTATCATTTCCATTTCCCATATTAACAGTACCGTTATCATAGCCTTGAAGATAACCTTGTATAGTGTCATTACCGGCTCCCATATTTAAAACGCTGTCATGTTGAATGTAACCTCCATTAAAATTTAGGGCATCGTTTCCTCCACCTGTATCCAAATTGGCATTATCTTGCATTTCAAAATTATAAGTTATATAGCTATCATCTCCATTTCCGGATATCACATACGTATCATTACGTATGCTAAAAGAAGTTACAATAATCGTATTACTCCCGTCTCCCAAATCTAATGAACCTGTATCAGTAATGTAAATATATTCAGAATTGATAGTATCGTTACCCGCACCCATTCTAACTGTTGAATTTTCATATAAATTCAAACTCCGAACGTTAATTTCGTCATTGCCAGTACCCATATCTATGATACCATTACTATATCCCTCAATATTATCTTCAGTAATCGTGTCATTGTCGGCCCCCATGTTTATAAAGCCTGATAAAGAAATATAGTCTGTCCCCACAATCATGTCATTGCCGGCTCCTAGATCGATTCTATCAACATCCATCCAAGAACTGTCGTCATCATAAAAAACTGTATCGGCATTCCGCCCGCCGATGAAATAATCGTCACCATCTGTCGCATAAAATGTATAGCTAGGATCTATGGCAGGGGCTTGCACAATCAAACTTGATTTAATAATTTTAACCGTTGGCATTTCATACGAATAAAACGCCGCGTTATTCAATATACCGACAGGATTTTGTTTTTGAGCACCCTCAATTTGATCTGCCAAACTTGTATCCGTAATACTTGCTTCGGAGGTTACGACTTCGTCAAGGGTGTAATTGAATTTGCTTTTGGATGATTGATTATTACCCATTGCATTCCAAAAATCACCACCTTGAAGCAAATCGGATACGACTGACGTAATTTGAAAATCATTCATGTGGTTGACAAGAGAAAGTTTCTTTATAACTTCGGCAACCTCATACTGTTCTATAAAGATCCCGTCTTCAAAATTGACATTTGATGTTTCAACTTCATTATTTTGATCATCGGAAATTTCAGCCATGCGCATACTCTCATTTCATATTCATTCCAAACCAGAATAAATAACCAAAGTTAACTTTTTGTAAATTGGCAGAAATTTTTTTAAAATTCGAAATAAACCTTACACGATCATTATTTTGAAAAGGCCTTTTGCCAAAGCAAAAGCTTTTCCTCATATCTGCGGGCGGCATGGGCAGGGCTAGGTGACGGTACACGGATAAACTCCCACACGCCGCTATCCCTCAAATGTTTAAAATGGCGGTTAAATATCGTTTCAGCAGTCCCGCTATCGAATATGATTTTTTTAATCGTCGAATGGTCAGATAAGAATTGTTCAAAATTATTTGGATAAGCGTTTTTTATTGCCGAATCCAAACTTCCCTCTCGTTCACACTGATGAAGCACATCCCAAACTGCAATCCCTTGAACTTTCAAACATTCAACCCTTTGGTCATAATCAATCAAAACATCAAAACCCAAAATATCCGCCATCAATTTCCAAAACTTGTTTCGGGGATGAGCGTAATATTCTCCTGCCTTAAGCGATTTTATGCCCGGCATTGTACCAAGGATGAGAGTATGGGGATCGTCACCAATAATTGGAGGGAAGGCTTTAAGAATTGTCATTTATTTGGTTAATGCAGAATTAAAAACTTCTTTAAAGGCTGTAAAATCCTCAATATGTGGTAAATGGCCCAAACCTTCCATCTCAATAACTTGAATGTCAGAGTTACGTTGCTTAACCTCGTTACCCAATTGATCATACCGACCAAGCTCCCGAGTGACACCTTGCTTTTTCCAATTGCGACCGGGCCCTGTGCGGTCTCGCGTTCCCAGTATAAGCATTGTCGGTACCTTTATATCCTTGAATTCTTCTATAACCGGCTGTGTAAAAATCATGTCGTAGGTGAGCGCATTCACTTTTGCGATTTCATCCCAATCAGGCCCCTGCACCCAACCGACAAGCGGTATGGTGAGGGCTTCATAACGGTCATTCCACTGGCCGTCATAATAATTTTTCTTTTGATAGGTGACAATTTTGTCCGCTGACTGCTCCAATTCATTATTATAGAAAAACTGCGGGTCTTTATATTCCACATAATCCAGATAATTTTCCAATCCTATAGGATTAATTAATATCAGTCGGGAGGTCGCCTGCGGATATAAAAGGGCAAAACGACTGGCCAACATACCCCCCATGGAATGGCCAACTATAGCCGCTTTTTGTATATTCAGATAATTCAATAAATCATGCGTATTTTTGGCAAGACCGGCAAAGCTGTATTGATAATCCGTCGGTTTTGACGATTTTCCGAAACCGATTTGATCCGGTATAATCACTCCATATCCTAAATCTTGCAGATAACTCGCAGTATCCTTCCAATATGCACCATTAAAGTTTTTACCGTGCAATAATACAACCGTACCCTTTGCCTCATCCGCAGGAGATAGATGAATGTATGCCATCGATAGCTGTTTCCCTTGAGATATAAAATCATATCGTTTCACGGGATAAGGATATTCATATCCCTTCAAATCGGCAGGAAACGATACATTTGTAGGCTTCGCAGACTCCTGAGCCATAGTTTTATCTGCATTGAATAAAGCACAACCACTTAAACATACGAGAAATATATAAAAAATCCGCATTCATTATGCCCCGAAAACCATTTTTAAAAATTCCAATGTGTAAGCCCAGCTCCTTTTGTCAGCTTTTTCATTATAGGCCGCGCCTGTTGACGGGTCGTTGCCGGCCTCTTTTTCAGTAAAGGCATGCACCGCATCGGCATAGGATATCATGTGCCAGTCGGCATTAGCGGAATTCATTTCATTCACAAAACCCGCAATTTCTTCTTTCGAAACATGAGGATCAGCCTCACCATTATGCACCATAATGGCGGCATTTATATCATCCTCTTGAGCCGGTTTTTTCGATGCAAGTCCGCCATGAAAACTGACAACCGCTGCAATCTCTGCCCCTGAACGCGCCAATTCCAAGGCCATTGTGCCGCCAAAGCAATATCCGATAGCGGCAATTTTATTTGTATCGACATTTGGTAATTCATGAATATAATCCAGCGCAGTTGTCATGCGTTTACGTGCGAGATCAGGATCATCTTTATATTTTGACGATTCCTCTCCTGCGGCTTCGCTCGTCTCGGGACGAATATCCTGACCGTAGATATCGACAGCAAAGGCAACGTAGCCTTGATCCGCCATCATGTCGGCGCGGCTTTTTTCATAATCACCCAAACCCTTCCACTGATGAACAATCAAAATTGCCGGCCTTTGACCCGGAAAATCGGATTCATCCGGTCTTGCAATATAACCTTCAAAAACTTCCCCGGAATCGTTGTTATAAGTAACTGTCTCGCCTGCGTACGCGATTGAAACAGGAAAAAAAGTAAGTAGTAAAAATGTCAGAAAACGTTGCATGGCTTGCCCTTGGTTTTATAAATTTATCAATAATAATTAGGATGGACTATTCAGAATTCAAGAAGCAGTGCATCATGATCCGAAAATGGCTGGTCAATAATTTTGAGTGTCGCATTGTCCACGATTTCGGGTGAACAGATACATAAATCAAGAGCAAGCTTTCTTTTATAAAACTGGAATGTATGGTCGTCTTCCTTGTTTAATATAACCAGACCCGTTGTTTTTATAAAGTCATCCAGTTCGGTAAATCCTTGAAAAATATTAAAGTCGGCAAGCAAAATGAAATGACCGTTACAAGATTTCAGATAGTTTGCTATATAAGAAAACTGTTTTTTACGCGTATGGAAATTCAAAGAAAAATGCGTAAATAAAACCCGCGTATTGCGACCGATATCAACATTATAAATCAGACGCTTTGTTCCGTGAGGGAAGTACACACGGTCGAAAGATACGTCCTTTTTAGCCATAAAAGCATTACTTCGCCCGCGATGGAGGGGCATATGACGGATAAAATTATCGTCACCATATTTATTGGCTATATCGAATGCGGGATATTCATCCCCCAATAAGGATTGAAGCTGGTTTAATTTGCCAATAAAACGTCCGCCGCTGTGAATTTCCACAAAACAACATAAATCAGGATCTTCACGCACAATAATATGTTTCAGATATCTTAAAACTGTTTCTTGTGTGCTTTGACGGCAGTAAATTAACCTGTGAAATCGTCTGGTAATTTGCTGGAGGCTACCGTCAATCCCACGGGCATAGCCAAGATTACTAAATAAAATACGTGTCATTTGTATAGTATACCTATAACATTTTTTTCAGCAATTTTGCGCCCGTCCCGGCAATTTTTTCAAGCCAAGGGCGTTCCCGACAATAAGCCTCATCCACTTTCATACAATCTTTTAAATCAGTGTCAAAATGCTGTTGTAGCTCGGAAATAGCCTGCATATTTGTCATGGCAACGTTACTTTCACGATTTTGATGAAGGCTTAAATAATCAATATTGGTACTGCCCATCGTCGCCCAGCGTCCATCGACAATCGCATATTTGGCGTGCAGGATAGCAGGCTGATAAAGATAAATATCAATGTTATTATTAATATATTTTAAATAATCGGAGCGCGCCGCCAGATCCGCCAATAAAACATCGGTTTCCCTGCTGGACATAATCGTTACTTTTACTCCCCGACGTGCCGCCTTTAACAAATCCGCAGCCAACTTACGGGGGGCAATGAAATATGGAGTAACGATACAAATATGATTTTCCGCATGATTAATGTGTTTTAAAAGATCCTTGTAAACAGGGTTGGAAAACAAACGTGGCTTATTTAGCTGAAAATCAAAACCATCCTTTTCCCATGCCGCGTCAGATTGTAACGAAGTAGAAGGTATTGGATCGATCCGAAACTCCCGCATCATTTCCCTAACTAATGCGCCGTTAAACCGCATATAAGTATCCCGCCAGTCTTCCATTCGTTTTGCGACACATCCGCTACCCAAATATCCTGTTTTTGCATCAATAATCATGCATTTCAAATGTGTACGCGGAAACCATTTATGAGGTCGGAATAAATGCTTCAGGGAAAGCGGTCTGTAAAAACGGACATGACCGCCATATTTACGAATGTCCTTAATAATAGGCGATTTAAAAATATCAAGACTGCCGATAAAATCAAAAACCAAGGTTACCTTTACACCTTGCTTTGCTTTTTCAAGAAACAGATTCAAAAACCTGTTTCCCCAATCATCATTGGATAAAATATATTGCTCAAAATAAATTGATTGTTGTGCACGTGCGCAATCATCCAGCATCGCCTCCCAGGCAGACAATGTGGTGGTAAAAAATTCGTAATCGGTCTCAACAACCTTTTGTAGCATCCGTAAGCCTACTCCTCTTTATCTAAAACAGTTTATAATACAACAGGTTCCCCTCTTTAGGCCGTCTTAAGAAATAGAAGCGTATTTTGAAGAGGGGGAACATTTAAAGTTTTCAGCGGTAGGTTAACTATAATAGTTTTTACGGAGAAAGTAATATGGCAAAAATTATCAATCTTCCCGATAATCTCATGACCAAGCAAGACCATATCGCACTGGAATCCTTTGGCGGTCGTGAAATATCATTGGCGCGCGCCACCCGCTTTCATTGGAGTGAAAATAAAGATGGCGACCCTGTTTTTCAGCTGTATAAAGGCGGCCCAAATGAATATTTAAGTCTTTATATTGAGCGTGACCGAAAAAATGACGTTTTTATTGCCATGAGTGGGAAGGATGAGGAACTTGCCCAAGGTAGCCTTGATCATGTCATGGCTGTCATTGACAAAGCGCTCGCGATTCAACATGGCGAAGATACTCCCTCCTAAATATAGCAAATACTATATTTTTATTTTCCTTTTTATGCTGCTTTGCGTTATAAATTTTTTTGTAAATGAAGGGCGTGATTATTATGTCTTCATCTCATGAATTTAAAGAAGCCTATGGATTAACAAATGACAAATACCGGCACGACGCCAAAATCAATATATCGAACCCCTTTTCATCTGGCTTCGATTATTTTTATATGCGATGTCATTGCCCTTTTTGCAACTACATTTGTTTGTTATCGTTATTTTCCGTTTTTGCCCTCCGATACAAGCCTGTATATAAAAGAACAGGAGGTCAGCTATTACGCATTTTTCAATCTGATCATTATATTTTGTTTTGCCTATAAAGGTCATTATAGAAACAGGGTTCCCTACTGGCAACAGGTTCGGACAATCCTGAAAACACTCGCCGCAATTATCGGGGTCATATTTTTAAGTCATTATATTTTTAAATTTGAAGTGTCTCTCTTGTCTATCATTATTAATTGGGGGCTGGCGGTTATATTCCTGCTTGTGATGCGCTGTGTTGCCTTTCGAATTGTGAGACTATCTAAAGCGTGGCGACTTCCTATAACCCTTCTTGGCGATAACCAGATGATTATTGATTGTATGTATGCGTTTTGCAATGACGGACAAACAGGTTTTGTTGTTGATACAATTATGTTGCGCGATAAGATAAAAAAACCGATCTGTCTTGATTTCATTCCTCTCGGTCATCCTCCCATTTCGCATATTGATGCATCAGGAGAATATCTGGATTATATCGCGGCCCATCCCCATAATTTTTATATTATTGATATGGAGGGATTGCGCGGTGATAACCGAGACAATCTGATTAGGCTACTGGAAACTCACAACATAGATTACGCTATAGCCCCGCCAACAAAACGGTTACACCTTTATGGTATGGAGCCTCTATATTTCTTTGGTAGTGATATCATGATCCTGCATAGCCGAACCCGTCATAAGGAGCCGTTTTATTTATTTGCGAAACGTTTGATCGATATTGTTATTTCATTTTTACTGTTACCATTATTGGGAATATTTACCGTATTGGTTATTATTGCCAAAAAAGCGGAAGGGTCAAAAACATCCGTATTTTATGATGGAAAACGGGTGGGTAAAAACGGCAAGGAATTCAGTTGCTGGAAATATTGCACGATGCGAAAAGATGCTGATAAAATTTTAAATGATCTGCTTGAACAGGACCCGGCAAAACGTGAAGAGTGGAACAAATTCCAAAAATTAACAAACGATCCGCGTATTGATTCAAAAATATCCGCCCTGTTAAGAAAGCTTAGTCTCGATGAACTTCCGCAGATATGGAATGTCTTTGTTGGAGATATGTCGCTTGTCGGGCCACGTCCGATTATTCCATTTCAAAAGGAAGAATATGGCGATTATCTGCCGCTTTATGAAAGCTTGCGTCCGGGTATAACAGGGCTATGGCAGGTGAGCGGACGCAACGAAACCACGTTTGAACAAAGAGCTTATTGGGATAGAATATGATGGTTTTGTATCGCAACCTTAACGCCCGTAAACTGGCTTCCGACATGAACAAAACAATCGAGGAAGGTCATGTGGGCCGTCGTTTGGTCGTCATTGATCCACCTGAAATGCCCTTAACAACCGATCCTTCCCGTAAATTGTTACTGGTGGCAAGCTTTGTACTTGCCTTGATAACAGCTTCCGGAAGTATTTTGGCTTTACAACTAGCATCGCAACGCGTGATTGGTCCTCACCATCTGGAAAGTATTATCGGGACTGCGCCACTGGCTCGTGTTCCACGATTGAGAACGATTAGTGAAAAAATAAATTACAGAAATATTGCGCGAAAAATTTTCATTCTGGCATTTATTATTGCAATCCTTGCACTGATTGCAGTGATTGCTTCAATGCCGTTGGCCATCATATAACCGTTTTTGGATAAGAGATTAATATGCAGACATTAAATACATTACAAAACGAGAAATCATCACTATTAACACGCATGATCAGTGCTGTCGGTCTGGACACTGGCCGCTTGAAAACAGTAAAAAAATCGATGAGCGTTTTTGAAGCACGATTGGATGATCATCATATCGTCGCCCATCGCACACGCAGTAAAGAGGCCGACACTTACCGTTTTCTCAGAACGCAAATATTACAAATGATGAAGCAAAACGGTTACAAGACAATTGCCATCAGCAGCCCTCGCTATGGTGACGGCAAAACGACCACAGCCGCCAACCTTGCCGTAAGTATAGCGCAGGATCTCAAACAAACAGCCCTACTGGTTGATCTTGATTTACGCAATCCCTCTTTGTCTGAGTATATGGATATCACCACATCGAAAGGGTTGACTGATTATCTAGCAGAAAAGGCCACGGTGAAAGATTGTCTGGTTCGCCTGCCTTTTGAGCGGATTTCGTTATTTCCTGCGGGATCGGCCATTGATCAATCATCGGAAACCCTTGGTTCGCCGCAAATGGAACGATTGGCGGCAGAGTTACGTGAACGCTATGACGACCGTATTATTATCTATGACATGCCGCCATTATTACAGCAGGATGACCCCCTTGTATTTTTGCCACATGTGGATGCGTTTCTTTTGGTCGTTCGTGAGGGAGTTACGACCGTCGATGAAATCAAAAGATGTCTGGACATTCTGGACAGCACCAACGTATTGGGCGTTGTACTGAATAATAACTAATTTTTTACCGTGTCAGGGTTGAATTGATAATGATAGCGCATTCGCCTAAGCTGGCGTTAATCGCGGCACATTTGTCATGGAGATATTGAGGGTCATTCAAATCTTTGGTTTCTATGGCTGTATAGTAATCATAATTGCCATTATCCAGACTCAGTCCCTGTAATTTGACCAAACCGTCATAGACATCACCGGTTTGCTTGTTAATCATCGTAAACAAGGTTTCAGACAGACCCGATTTACCGGATTGTTTTACTCTTAGCATACGGGAATAGCTCTTCCCTCCTGCCGGAATTTTGGATTGACGGTTATATGCAACCTCGTATGGCACATAGACACCCCCTTCAACCAATTTGATATCCATATCCTTCAAAATCGGACCCTCCAAACCAATTGTTATTATTGCCGGGGCAGTATTACCATACGAAGATGATTTGTCCGTCATCAGCAAATAGTCCCCCGGAGGGATGAGGTAGGACACATAGTAACCGTCTTTTTCAGCCTTGACGCTAATTGGCTCCAAATCCGGATCATCCAGGGGAAGTAGAGTAACATTTTGAAATGGGATTGGCTGGCGGGTGTCCTCTCCCACGCCTTGACTATATATAATTCCGTCTATTTCTCCGGTTAACTGCACGGGAAATTCCATATTATAAATAGTTCCTTCGATAGGATAAATGGAGTTTCCTGCAACAGAAGGTATCATAAACGGATCATCAAGCCCGTTCTTGCTGATACTGATGTCGGTGGCACGTGTGGTCGGCAAATCATACATGGTTGCATATCCGTCCTCATCAGTGACCACCTTACGCGTTGAGGGCACGCTTTCCAACGCGGCATTGGATATGGGGTCATCGCCTTCATCAAATATATGGTTTCCGTTTTTATCATGATACACAAAAGCCGACATTGCCCCACGATTTATCAGTTTACGGTTGGTAAATTCAGGAAACGGCGAATTGGGATCGTCATACATGCTGAAGTTTAAATTGATCCCTGCTAGTATTTCATCGTCTGTATTATACTGAACAAAAGGCGACAGGCGGTATTTGTCATTCATATAGGTGAGGTTAAGCCTTGCCCTGTCCAGATCGGCGTTAAAATCGCGCTCCAGCGTCAGGTCAGTGGAAAATTTATTATTATATCGATAGTTTAATTGTGCGGAAATATTGCGGAATTCACTATCGGGGCTGATTTCATAAGTAGAGCCCAGATTGAGAAAAAACCGTCCGAAATTTTTTCGGATCGATAAAGTATGCAACAAATTTTCTTCGTTTGTTGTGGTGTTATTTGCCGCATCGTACTCGGAACTATCATAACTAATTCTGTTGGATAGACTTGCCCCAAAAAAATTGTTGGCAAGGGCAAAACCGAGTGATTTGAATGTTCCTTGGTCATCTGTTTGGCGATAAAGACTGTCAACAAGCAAGCTGGCGCGAAAACCGCCGAAATCCAGAAATCTTTGTGCATTAAAAGCCGCTTCATAAATCGTTTGCAGTGTGTCACGTCTGTATTCGAAATCATCCGTATTAATGCGCGCCCGCAATGATGTGTCCCACCCTAACAGATTTCGTCTGACCAATGCCTGAGCACTAGCTTCGCCGTTTTGATCAACCGCAAAGTTGGTATCCAGCAACGATCTACCTAAAGTCGATGTAGACCCAGCAGTCAGAAAAAATTTTCTGTCACCATAGACTTGCCGTGTACGAAAACCCAAATAGGTCAAATGGTTATCGCCTATCAACTTGTTATAGCGAGCGGTTAGGTTCGGCGTGCTTGTATCCTCGTCGGAAATGGAATTGTTACGAAAGGTTTGGCTATCTTCAACCGAAGCGGAAATTTCATAAGTGTTATCCTGACTGGACAACAATGCTTGAGAAACCGGAACGGAAACTGTTTGCGACTGGATTTCACCTTGCGGCCCGAAGAAAAACAATTCGAAATCATTTTCACCTGCAAAGAGCTGAATCTCCTGAAAATCATATTCACCTTCATTGTCCACCGTTTGTGTATCGATCTGAATACCATTTCGGTATAATTGTACATCCCATCCCGGAAACAGGCGGCCCCGTATATCCGTTGTTGCAAAATCGGTGTTTTCCAGTCGACTGTTGGTGAAATAAAATCCGATATTCTCATCCGCTTCACTAACCAACGGAATGCGGACCTCGTTAATATCACCGATTTCATAAGCCCTTGCGTTCAGAGGCCCTAATAAATCGGCATCTTCCGAGCGTTTGAATAATTTTCCGCGAATATTACGAATTCCGTCACGATCATTTATATTAGTGAAAATATAGGCGTTATGCTTCAGGATTTCGCCCTGTAATGCGATATTGGCCGTTTCATTTGTGATCGTTCTGCCATATCTGTCCTTTTGGACGCGCCCGCCGAGGGAAACATCAGCCGTATTGATATCAAAATTACTTTTCGGTTGCTCCAATCGTGGCAATTGCGCGGCCAAGCGCACGCGGTCATTACGACCGCGGAAACGGCTATCCCTTTCCGCCTTGGCTACGGCGGGAAAAGGAAACGGAGATTCTATATCGACAATTTGTTGTTCGGGATTCACCTCCATCACAAGGCCGAACCATTTTTCCAAGGCATCGCTGCTGACAAAAAAATCGCCATCCTGTTCCACGACATCCTGATCCGTTAAGGTATAGGTGGTTCCGCGAGATCGGACCGCGCCTGCGGCCAGATTCAAATCAATGGTCCAATCCTCGCGTAAAAACCAGCCATATCCGGTACGTGACTCCCTGTTATAATCAATCGGAAATTCCAAAACATTGATGAAATCAAACAACGATAAATAGACATCGTTACCGCTTTTAACGGCGTAAATATCCTGATCAAACGAAAATCCTGATGAGCGTGGGCGCAGCAATAATGTGCCGCCATCAGGTATCTGGTCAAACGCATTGAATTCTTTTTCTTCTTCGTAAACCGCATCAGTCCGGTTTAAAAATTCCATCGCAATTTCGCGGAGAGTCGCAGCATATATTTCTTGTGGATAAAGCCATACCGAAGATAATATCGCCAAAGACAGGCCATATTTCAGAAACCTTGCAGGCCTCTGAATTCGATATATGTTTACGTCAATATTGACCATTAATCCCCGATAAAACTTGGTTTTTTAAGTATTTATTAACTCTATTCAATTATAGTTGATTATGATAGCTTAAGAATCATGTTTTAAATTATCATACGAAATTAGTTTTTTAACAAGAGTGAGGAAGAAACCCATGAAATTTTTAAACCTAAGAACTATGGCTTTATCGGCTTTGGCATTGTCAACGGTATATACGTCCGCTGCATTGGCTGAAACCACAACATTGAACGTCAACGCCAACGTTCAGAACGCAATTACAATCGTAGAAACAACCCCGATGGATTTTGGTGACTTGGTTGCGCTTAACGAAGCGGGTAACCAGGCTTATATTGCCATCGATACAAACGATACATTGGGCGCACCTGTCAGTGCAGGTACGGCCCTTATTACGCCCACGGGCGGAACACCTGCTTCAGGGGTTGTAACAGTTACTGCTGCAAACGGTGCAACCGTGAATATGACGATTGCAACACCAGTTAACCCTGCAAACGGTGGGGACAACATGGTTTTGAGTAACGTTGTTATTCGTGTCCCGGGTGCCGGTTCTTCAACTGCAATTACCGGGGGTGGTGCCGCTATAACATACGTGGCTGACGGTACGGCGCAGGATGTGATATTTGGTGCTCGTCTATCAACACCTGCTACAGCTACGCAAATTGCTGATGGTGCCTATGCCGGTACAATTGCGGTTACAGCCGCTTATTAAAAGAATTTAAAATTATAATTTTAAAAGCCCACTATTTTATTGTGGGCTTTTTTGTTATGATTTTTTCTCTAATAGAAAAAGGTTTTTTATGATGAAAACGATTTTATTTGCTTTTCTTTTATCTTTTATCGCGTTCGTGCCAATTGCCCATGCCCGCGTGGACTTGGTTCCACGTATTGTTGTGATGCAAGATAGGGACAGGGCTGCGGAAATGACCGTATTAAATCTTTCCAACGAAACAAGGGATGTTGAAATTGATATTCTTGATTACCGTCAATTGCCGCCGGCAGGAAATTACGAATCTTTAACGACCCTGTTAAACCCCGATTTTAATCATGCTGATATTGTACGATTTTCCCCCCGAACATTTGTTCTCGGGCCGTTAGGAAAACAAAAAGTGAGGATTTCCTTAAGAAAACCGGCAGATTTACCGGAAGGTGAATATCGTTTTCACCCTCGGGCTTTAAGCTACCCACATAACCCCAAAAAAGCGGAAGCCGGAGATAGAATGAGGGTACAGGTTGGCATGAATGTCGGCATTGCTATCCCTGTCATTGTGCGGAATGGTGATTTAAAGGTTGAAAGTAAATTAAGCGATTTTGAATTGTTATCTCCACAACAGGCAAATATGAATAAACCTGCATTAAAATTTATTGCGCACCGTGAAGGAACAGCAAGTTCAATAGGGGAAATTCATATTCAATGGGCGAAAGAAGGCACTGATTTTCAGGAAATCGGTATTTTAACAAATTTTAACGTTTTTACAGAGCTAACGGAACGTGTGGCGATTGTACCGCTCAGCGCCTTTCCTACAAGTGGGACTATGAAAGTAACCTATACTGATTCAGTAACAGGCAAAATATATGATGAGATTATTTTTGATCTCTAAGGTATTAGCAGTCCTAATCATTCTATACGGCCTTATCCTCACAGGAGAGGCTCATGCTCAGTTGTCGGCGGTGGAGGACAGCGCGCTATCATTCGGAACCTTTTCATTTGTCAGCATGTACGACCCTGTCGTTATTACGGTTGATACCGCTAATAATGTCAGCTCCAATTCGAATGTGGTGGTTTTAAGCGCACCGCAACGGGGCGAATACACCCTAACGGGCGGCACACCCAATGCCGCGTTCAGCATTACCACACCGCCTTCTGTCACTATTTCCAATGGCCCAAGCGGCGAGTTTACTATTGATGATTTTACGATATCACCGTCGACGTCCAGTTTCGACGGATTTGGGGAGGCCCGTATTACCGTGGGCGCACGATTACAATCCAGCGGTGGCGGAACGCAATATGCCAACGGTACTTACCCCGGCACTTTGACCATTACCGTTTCTTATTAATAACCCAATATTAGTATTTGGCTATTCCCGCGAATATAATACTATTATGGCACTAGTACTATGTCGACAAAACAATAATGGTCTCATTATTAACACAACTCATGTTTGCAAAAAGGTCTTTTTTAAAGGGAACTTTAAAAGAGGTCATATTCTGTTGCGTTATAGCCGGGCTGTTATTAATATCCTGCGCACCCGCGCAAACCGTTACCGGAAAAGGGATTGAGACATCCGATGTCCAACCAAGAAAGGGTAAACTGTCAGCAGATTTCACCTTAGAAGAGCTCAGGGAGATTGCTGCGGAAACCCAGAATACCACCACCATTGAAAATGCCGAGGTCTCGGCAATCAAAACAATGAAACGGGATTATAAAGATATTAATCCGAAGATGTTGTTATTTGAAGAGCGGGTTTCAAGCGAAGATGAACGGTTTGATCGTCTGGAAAACGCCGTTCAGGGTATTCATGATGATTTGGCGGAAATAACGCCCGGAATTAACCGTCTTTTGACCATAGAAGAGGATATTCGCGATTTGCATGCAAAGTTGAGCGTTATGGTTGATGGCGGGACAATATCAAACGTCTCTACCACTGGTACTACGTCTTCAACGCCTGCTGTAGCGTCTTCGTCAAATAATCGTCCCGAACCGCGTAAACTTTCTTTGAAAGGCAGTTCTTCTACACCAACAGAAACTGTATCAGAAGAGATTACGGAAGAATACCTCCCTAGCATTAATCTCGAACCGCAAATGGAGGCTGAGGAAATCATAAGCGAAGTAAATGCACCGCAACCCGCAGAAGCAATACAATCACAACAGCCCTCCTCCCCCCTAACCGTCAGGGCTTGGGAATCGGCAGGAAAAACCCGCATTGTCTTTGAAACCCCTACGAAGCAAGATTATTCAATTTCTTTCAATAAGAATGCTGGGGAAGTCATTGTTGAAACAAAAGTCACAATGTCTTCAGATCAGGTTGCCACGCTTTCCCAAATGTCCAATCAGATCGCGGGTATAAACATAACCGCCAACCCCGCAGGCGGAACACGCCTTATTATCAATATCAGTGAGGTTGAAACTATTTCCGACGGTTATTACCTGCCACCGTCTGCCGCAGATAGCGATCATCGTTATTATTTCGATATGTTTAAATAACAGACAATATTAACGTTTCTCGCCACCGCCCAAAACGCGGTATAAATTCACAAGATTCATCAAACGTTGACGCTCCAGATTGATTGTTTCCTGTTCCGCTGTGTATAACTCTCGCTGCGAATCCAAAACGCTCAAGAAACTGTCGATACCTGATTTGTAACGCTCGTTTGATATGTTATAGACACTCCGCGCCGCATTCAGAAGTTTTTCCTGAGCTTTACTTTGCTCTTCCAATGTCGTTCGCGCCGCCAACTCGTCAGCGACTTCTTGGAATGCTGTCTGGATAGCGCGCTCATATTGCACCACTTCGCGTTCTTGGCGTAATTCCGCCAGTTTCAAATTGGTTTTGTTACGCCCTGCGGTAAAGATGGGCACGGTAATTTGCGGTATAAAAGACCAGGCCCCGAACGCCGAACTACTGAATAAGCCCGATAGATCATCACTGGCATAGCCATAAGTTCCTGTTAACGAAATGCGAGGGAAAAATGCGGCGCGTGCCGCACCTATGTCTGCATTTGCAGATTTTAATTCATATTCCGCCTGACGGATATCAGGGCGTGACAGTAAAACCTCGGATGGTGTTTCGGGGTTGAGGCTGGCGCGGAAGGCGATTGATGCCATATCAATCTGCGGTAACTCCACCGAATTGTGCGGAACACCTAACAAAAGGTAAAGCGCATTTTTATCCTGCTCAACCAAACGACGGTAAAGATGCATATTGACTTCGGCGGTCCGAACGGCCGTTTCTGCCCGACTGACATCCAGTTTTGTGACCGTTCCGACCTCGAGACTTTGATTTAAAATATTATATGTATCCTGTTGGGCCTGTAATGTTTTCTCGGTCAATCTGAGTAATTTGATATCCGCGAGATAGGTCAAATACGCATTTGCCGTTTCCGCGATTAACGCATTTTTGACAGTTTCCCTCGCGGTTTCCGTTGCCAAGTAATCATTAAGGGCGGCTTCGCTCAGGCTCCGCACGCGCCCGAATAAATCCAGCTCGTAACTGCTTATACCCAGATTTGCGGAATAAATGTCTGACCGCACGGCCTGCCCTGTGGCAACGGATGCATCCGAACTGTTTTGAAGGGTAGCCCCACCATTAACATTCACCGACGGCAATAATTCTGATCTTTGTATCCCATAAATAGCGCGGGCTTCCTCTATATTTAAAGTGGCAATCGCCAAATCATTGTTATTTTGTAAAGCGATGCCGATCAGATATTTTAATTCTTCCGATATGAAATATTCATCCCAACGGAGGTTGCGCGCGGCAATCTCACCCTGTGGCGTTATATAATCGGGCATGGTATCCCATTGACCTGCCGCAGAAAAATCAGGGCGGATAAAATCGGGAATCATACTGCATGACGCAATGGACAGCCCGAAAACAGTTACCAGTAACAGCTTTGTTTTCATCATATCTCTTTCTTTTCTTCCTGATCACGACCATGTGTGGTTTCACGATTATCCAGCTTTTGCTTATGGAACAATTCTTCAACCGCAACATAAAACATCGGTACAAAAAATATCGCCAACACTGTCGCCGCAATCATACCGCCCATCACCGCGATCCCGATTGCATTTTGGCTGACCGCGCCTGCACCGCTTGCCAATGCAAGGGGTGTCACACCCAGAATAAAGGCCATTGATGTCATGATAATCGGTCGGAATCTTTGGCGGGCGGCAATTGAGACCGACTCAATAAGACTATGGCCTTCCTCTTTCAATTCCTTGGCAAATTCAACAATCAAGATCGCGTTTTTAGAAGCCAAGCCCACCGTTGTGAGGAGTGCCACTTGAAAATACACGTCGTTGGCAAGCAAAGTTTCACTCAAGCCAAACGCATACATGATGTTCTTAAGATTGGCGGCAATAACTGCACCTAATACACCCAACGGAACAGCCAGAATAACCGCAAACGGTACGGACCAGCTTTCATACAAGGCGGCAAGGCAAAGGAATACAATCAAAATTGATAAGGCATATAATGTCGGGGCCTGCGATCCTGCCGCCCGCTCTTCATATGATATTCCTGACCATTCCAGCCCGATACCCTCAGGAAGTTGCGATGCTATTTTTTCAACTTCTTCCATGGCAACACCTGTACTGATACCCTCGGCGGCGCCGCCCTGAATATTAACAGATGCATTCCCGTTAAAACGTTCCAGTTTCGGTGATCCGTAAACCCATTCCGTTGTTGCGAAACTGCTGAACGGAACCATGTCCCCTTGTGCATTGCGCACATACCAGCTTTGCAAATCCTCAGGCATCATACGACTTGATGCATCAGCCTGAATATAGACGCGTTTAACGCGGCCCTCATCCACGAAATCGTTAACATAGCTGGATCCCCATGCAATTTGTAACGTGCGATTAATGTCACTGATGCTTAATCCCATTGCAGAGGCTTTTTCACTGTCAATGTTAATTTTATATTGGGGAACATCCTCCAAACCGTTAGGGCGTACACCGCTCAACGCACTATTTTGCGCTGCCATCCCCAGAAACTGGTTACGTGCCTGTATGAGGCCCTCATGGCCAATTCCCGTACGATCAACCAATTGGATGTCAAAACCGGAAGCATTCCCCAGTTCGCGAATCGGTGGGGGAACAATTGCAAAGGCCATGGCATCCTTGATTTGCGAAAACGCCCCCATTGCCTTTCCCTGAATACCGAAAACGGATTCGCCCTCGCCGCCGCGCTCGTCCCAGTCGATCAAACTGGTAAATCCAATGGCTGCATTTTGCGCCGACCCTGCGAAGCTGAAGCCGACAACTGTAAACAAATGTTCGACCTGTTTCTGGGACAGCATATAATCTTCGATTTTTTTAACCGATTCTAGTGTTCTTTCCGCGGTCGAACCGGCAGGCGTATTCACCATGACAAACATATTGCCCTGATCCTCATCTGGCAGGAATGATGAGGGAATATTCAAAAATCCGGCGACCAATCCGCCGACTAGGATAGCGTATAATATAAAAAAGCGGATAACACGGCGCGCCATATAGGATGTTGCGGACTGATATCCATTTCTGATCTTATCGAAATTTCGGTTAAACCATCCGAAGAACCCAGTTTCGGAGCGGCGTTTTTTACCATCGGGCTCATGCTTTAAAAGTGTCGCGCACAAGGTGGGCGACAGAATAAGAGCCACAAGAACAGAAAAGCCCATCGCCGATACAATAGTTACCGAAAATTGTCTGTAAATCGTTCCGGCGGAGCCGCTGAAAAAAGCCATCGGAATAAATACGGTCGACAAAACCACCGCAATCCCTATCAGGGCGCCTGTAATTTGGTCCATTGATTTACGGGTCGCTTCCTTGGGGGACAGGCCCTCCTCGCTCATAATCCTTTCAACGTTTTCGACAACCACGATCGCATCGTCAACCAGCAAGCCGATCGCCAGTACCATGGCAAACATGGTCAACACATTGATACTGAATCCCAAAACCGAGAGAACGGCAAATGTTCCCAGCAACACCACTGGAACGGCAATGGTCGGGATTAATGTCGCCCGCAGGTTTTGCAAAAACAATAACATCACAAGAAACACCAGAACCACGGCCTCCAGTAATGTATGCACCACCGATTCGATTGAGAGTTTTACGAATGGCGTCGTATCATAAGGGTAGATAATTTTTACACCCTCGGGTAACAAGGATTTTAATTCTTCCACTCTCTGTTTCACCAGATCCGCAGTTTCCAGAGCATTAGCCCCTGTAGCCAACGTCACTGCAATTCCTGATGCCGGTTTTCTTTTATAGCGTACGATACGGTCATAGGATTGCGAACCCAATTCGACCTTTGCCACATCCTTCACACGAATTTGGGAACCGTCCTGATTGACACGCAAAACGATGTTTTCAAAGTCCTGAGCCGTCTGTAATCTGGATTGGGCTTTGACCGTTGCGTTAATTTCCTGCCCTTTCAAGGCCGGTAATCCGCCCAGTTGTCCTGCGGAAATATCCGTATTTTGCACCTGCACCGCTTGCTGAACATCCAGAGGAGTCAGGTTATAGCTGTATAGCTTGGCCGGGTCGAGCCATATACGCATGGCATGTTGATCCCCGAATACGCGTACATTTCCTACGCCGTTAATTCGTGATAAAGGGTCCTGGAACTGCGTCACCAACAAATCGCCCAGTTTTTGCTGCGAGAAGCTGCCGTCCTCCGAATAAAATCCGACCACCATCAAAAAGCTGTCATTCGATTTTGTCACCGTGACACCTTGTTGTTGCACTTCCTGCGGCAGGCGGCTGATTGCACGTTGAACCTTGTTTTGCGTCTGGACTTGCGCAATGTCTCCGTCTGCTTCCGGTTCAAACGTCAGGGTGATATTCATGGAACCGTCAGAACTGCTTGCGGAAAAATAGCGGAGGTTGTCAATTCCGGTTAACTGTTGTTCTATTACCTGTGTCACGGCATTTTCAACCGTTGATGCCGACGCG
>DCKW01000110.1 GCA_002320485.1 Micavibrio sp. UBA1664 | reverse complement strand
GTCCGAACAATGGGGCAAGTACAAAAACACTTTGATTATTAATTCATATGGTGATGTTAATGGGGTCAACAGAGCGGGTGAAATTCATTTATATGATTTAATATCCGGCGACCTGATCGCATCAGTCAACAATCCCGATCCCGGGGCGGATGAAACATTTGGTAGGTTTCATGAAGTCATAGGGGATACACTTCTTGTGACAATGCCGTATGGCATGAATAATGGATATAACAATTCAGGCTCAACTTACAGCTTTCTGTACGATTTCAATGGTGATGGGCGCGTTGATGGCACCCCGTTGGACGATATTATTTACGGTTCACCCGCGCAAAACCTTCTAACCGGCGGCGATGGCGCAGACACCTTCGTTTTCCAAGCGGCCACGGCTTTCAAGGCAGCGGATATTATTACCGATTTTGATGCCCTTGAAGGCGATATTCTGGATATTCGTGATGTTCTTGGCGGATATGACGCTCTCAACGATGATATTGCCGATTTCGTTCGCTTTATTCCGCAAGGGGCAGGAACGCATTTGCAGGTCGATACTGACGGGGCCGGGACGGGCGCCACATTTAAAACCATCGCAACGTTAGCCGATGTCGGCGATCTTGACCTTGCCAGCCTTATCGCCGACAGTAATATTCTTATTCCGTCATAGACATATTATTGCATATACCATCCGTGGCTAACAACAACAGATTGTCCGGTTAAGGCATTGGATGGGAACGATGCGAAAAATAAGGCGGTTTGCGCCACGTCTTGGGTGGTTGTAAATTCACCGTCAACCGTATCCTTCAACATAACGTCACTCACAACTTTTTCCTCGCTGATCCCCAGTTCCTTGGCTTGCTCTGGGATTTGTTTGTCAACAAGAGGGGTTCGCACAAACCCCGGGCAAATGACATTGGCACGCACACCATGTTTTGCGCCTTCCTTCGCAACCGCCTTGCATAGACCGATCAACCCGTGTTTGGCCGTTACATATGGCGCTTTTAAAGGCGATGCCAGTTTGGAATGAACGGAACCCATATAAATCACACTACCGCCCGTGCCCTGTTTGTACATGTATTTAAGGGCCTCGCGAGTGGTTAAAAATGCACCGTCCAGATGAATTGACAACAATTTTTGCCAGTCGGAAAATTTGAACTCATCAATAGGATTGACAATTTGCACGCCTGCATTGCTGATTAAAATGTCGATTTTACCGAATTTATCAACCACGGTTTTCATGCCTTTTTCAACGGCCTTTTCGTCCGTTACATTCATATCCACGCCAATCGTATTATGACCTGAGGGATCAAGCTTTTCCACCGCCGCATCCGCGCGATGCTGCCCCAAATCGGCAATCGCCACTTTCGCCCCTTCCGCCAGAAACGTCCGAGCCATTTCATATCCAATACCGCTTGCCGCACCGGTAATGACGGCCACTTTATCTTTGAGTTTCATGTCCTATATTTTCCTTTCATTATAAAGACTGTATAGTTTCCCAATAATTATAAAAAGAGATAAATGCATGAGCCTGATTACCATTGCCAGTATTCTTGTCACCCTGTGTGCGGTTTTTTCGTATATTAATTACCGCTTTATAAAACTGCCGACCACAATCGGTATCATGGTAATAGCCCTGCTTCTTTCTACGGCAATGCTACTGTTACCTTTGTTGGGGGTGGAGCTTCTCCCCTACGCACGTGACATTCTGAACCATATCAATTTTTCGGAAACGTTATTACACGGGATGCTGAGCTTTCTTCTGTTCGCAGGCGCCCTTCACATCAATATGCAGGATTTGAAACAACAGAAATATATTGTTTCCATTTTAGCGTTTTTCGGGACACTATTTTCCACTGCAGCAATCGGCGGTGGAGCCTATTATATATTCCAGTTTTTAGGTCTAAATATCCCGTTCATATACGCGCTTTTATTCGGGGCGTTGATATCCCCGACCGACCCAATCGCTGTCATGGCCATATTGAAAAAGGCCGGTGTTCCAAAAAGTCTGGAAATCAAGGTTGTCGGTGAATCCCTGTTTAATGACGGAATTGCGGTGGTGGTATTTATCGCCATTTTAGGAATAGCGACCAGTGGCGAGACAACTCCATTCCATGTTGCAGAATTATTTTTAATGGAAGCTGCAGGGGGTGCTTTGCTCGGGCTATTACTCGGCTACATCGCTTATCTTATGCTGAAAAGCGTCGACAATTATCAGGTGGAAATTTTCCTGACACTTGCCCTTGTCATGGGCGGGTATGAACTGGCACGTGCCCTCCATATGTCCGGCCCGATCGCTATGGTGGTTGCAGGACTTCTGGTGGGAAATATCGGAAGGACACATGCCATGTCAGATCACACGAAGGAAAACCTCGACAATTTTTGGGAATTGATCGACGAATTCCTGAATGCCGGACTGTTTTTATTGATAGGATTTGAACTGCTCGCTTTATCCTTTAATCCTTCGGCACTTTATGCAGGATTGATCATGATTCCGACATTACTATTGGTGCGTTATATCTCTGTTTTCCTCCCTATCAAAATTTCTAGCTATATCCGCAGTTTTAGCCCTGGTGCAATTAATATTTTAACGTGGGGCGGTTTGCGCGGCGGGATTTCGGTGGCGTTGGTGTTATCACTGCCGACAGGTGAAATACGTGACATTTTCCTTTTGATCACATACTGTATTGTATTGTTTTCTATCCTTGTGCAAGGGCTGACAATTGGCCGTGTGGCCCGCTATTACAGCCACAAAACACCGGTCACCCCGTCATGATTTTTTTAAAAACCGCAACGGCCCTATTACTTTTCGCTTATCCTTTATTGGTTTATTTCGGATTGTCGCATATTGATTTTCGTTGGATCGCGGCGATTCTTGTAGTGCTTTTGGCAATTCGTGGATTGTTATTGCCTTCACGCTACAAAAAACGTGTTTTCGCCCTCATCACTGTCGGAATAATTATTGCCGCATTGGTTTTTATCTTGCAGGACGCATTCTATCTCCGGCTTTATCCTGTACTGATGTCGGGGATATTTTTTTGCATCTTTACCTATAGTCTTTATCGTCCGCCCAACGTTATAGAAACCTTCGCCCGTCTATACGAATTTAAAGATAATGCCATGCCGCCCCATGTGATTGTATATACCCGACAAGTCACAAAAATATGGTGTGGGTTTTTCGTATTAAATGCCATGATATCCGTATATTCACTGTTCCAATCATTGGAATTCTGGACGCTTTACAATGGGTTTATTTCTTATTGTTTGATGGGGGCTTTGTTTGCAGGGGAATTCGCTTATCGTTATTGTGTTGTTAAAAAACGAGGGGGAAATAATAGATGACAGATTTCCTGCCCCTAACCTCCCTTATTGCGATGGGCCGCCCCGCTGATAAAGTAATGGCGCGTCAATCCGACGGAACGTATGTCAAATGGGGAAATTTTGCAAATCAAATGCAGACGATCTCGCATATAATCTGTAGTAATACAAAGGCGGACAATATCCTATTGGCGTGCGAGGATATTTATAATTTTATCATCGGTTTTTTCGCGACCGCCCGTTTGGGCAAAAATATTATCATTAGCCCAAATCTACAAAGTGAGACTTTGCGCTATATGCAGTCAGAAACAAACGCCTTTCAAATCAATGATGAGTTTATTAATTTAAGGCTATCAGAAAATAACATTTTAAACATATCCGATAATACAAATCACACACGTATCACGCTTTATACCTCAGGCAGTACGGGAAAACCGAAAATTATTTCAAAACCAATCCAGGCCTTAGAGGATGAGGTTGCCATGCTGCATAATCATTGGGGTGACAGGATTAAAAACGGCCTGTTTTTATCCAGTGTGACCCATTATCATGCCTATGGTTTGCCCTTTCATATATTATGGGCGTTATGCTCCGGGCAAACTCTGGGGTTAGAGCGCATTTCCTATCCCGAAACGCTTTTTCACTACCTCAAAACCGATAAGGTCAATTTTATTTCCAGTCCCGTTTTTCTGCAACAGCTTTCCCAGCTACCACCGGACGATAAAAATTATCATTGCCTGCAATTTATCAGTGCCGCCGGCGCCCCCTTGGATCAAACTACCGCCCGCACACTTGCCTCGTATTTTCCCTATCCCGTAACCGAAATTTACGGCAGTACGGAAACAGGCGCCGCCGCAACTAAAACGGTTGCGAATGACGATAAATGGCATTGCCTGCAGAATGTAACAATACTATCCGATAACCATATGACTTTCGTCCGCTCCCCCTATAGCGGACAAACAGGTCCTGTTGCCATGGCCGATACTATTCAACAACACGAAGACGGGTCATTCCGGCTTCTCGGTCGGGAAGATCGTATCGTAAAGGTTTTTGAAAAAAGGGTTTCGCTTGATCAGATGGAACGGGTTTGCAAAAAAGCGGATGTGATTAAGGAGGTCAAAATTATTCAGCCTGAGTTATCACAACGTCTGGCTTGCGTTGTCAGCCTTACAGAGTATGGAAAAACCATGTTAAATAGTCAGGGGAAACGGGCATTGATTAATCATATCAAGAGTTATTTACGCCCTGAATTTGATTTGGTAGTCTTCCCGCGAAAATGGCGGTTTGTTGATGATTTACCCCGTAATGATCTGGGCAAAATCCAACACCATTTATTGAACGCCCTCTTTTCGGAACAAAAATAGATAAGGACAATTTGGACCATCATGACAGATTATCGCAGTGATATTTATGACCTTTTGGATTTATCTGTAAACGGCGCCGATTTGTCGGCTACCATGTCTATTCCGGAAAACCTTGTTTATTTTGACGGCCATTTTGACGAACTCGCGGTTCTACCGGGCGTGGTGCAGGTACATTGGGCGATAGAAATGGCGCGGAAATATTTACCTGTAACTGGCGATTTCACGTCAATCGATGTATTGAAATTTATGCGTGTCATCCGTCCGAAAAATATTGTCACATTAAATATTACCAAACATCCGCAAAAAAATACGATTGATTTTTCCTACAGCGCAGGCGAAACAATCCATTCGAAAGGAAAGGTGGGATTTTCATCATGACAATAAGACCATGTATTATTATTCCCGTTTACAATCACCACACTTTTATTGAGCATACTCTTGAACAAATCAGGATATATGATGTGCCCGTCTTTCTGGTTGATGACGGCAGTATTGCGGAATGCGCAACCTTGTTAAGAGAGCTTGCCGAGTCAAATCCGCAAACGATTCATCTGTTAAGACTGGACCGCAATCAGGGGAAAGGCGCGGCCGTTATGGAAGGGATGCGCTTTGCCGCGGGAAAGACATTTACCCATGCCCTGCAAATCGATGCAGACGGGCAGCATAATACAAAAGACATCCCCCAATTTCTGGAGCAGGCAAAACAAAATCCCGATTCTGTGATATGCGGTAAACCCGTTTATGACAGTTCAGTTCCCAAAGGCCGTTTATATGGCCGTTACCTTACTCATTTCTGGGTGTGGGTAGAAACCTTGTCATTCGACATCAAAGATTCCATGTGCGGATTTCGCGTTTATCCGCTTGCCGCCACTCTCGACCTCATCAACAAGAATCGCATCGCCAGCCGCATGGATTTTGATATAGAAATTTTAGTGCGGCTCTATTGGAAGGGACTTAAAATCATCACCGTTGAGACACCCGTTATTTACCCGGAAAACGGAGTATCGCATTTTGCAATGGTTAAGGACAATATCCGCATTACCAAAACGCATACACGTCTGGTTTTTGCCATGTTGGGTAAATTGCCCTGCCTGATAAAAAGGAAAATGACATCGTGACGTCAAAAAAACAGTCCGCACAATGGTCGAAAATGCAGGAATGCGGCACATTTATGGGTTTGTCGGTTATGCTTTGGATTTATAGAATTGCCGGCATTCGGGCGATGTATTTCACCTTGTATTTCGTTGTCGCATTTTATTTTATCGGGTCGACCAATGCACGCAGATCCTCACTGGAATATTTACGCCGCATGCATGCTTATCGGGGGTCGGCATCGCCGTGGAAACAGCGTCCGGGATTACGAGTGTCTTTTGCACATTTCATGACCTTTGCCCGATGTGCCTGTGACAAAATTATTGTCTGGCTGGGCCATTATAAACCAGAAGATATTACCCTGACAGGGTACGAGAAATACCAAACCTTAAAAGATAATAAAACAGGATGTCTTTTACTTGTTTCGCATCTTGGCAATATCGATCTGTGCCGCGCCTTTGCCGGAAGTTTTAAAGATATTCCCCTGACGATTCTGGTTCATAACGCCCATGCCCCCAATTTTTTTAAAATGATGCAAAAGGTCGCACGCAAAAACACAACGATAGATATGATAGAGGTGAGCGAAATCACCCCTGACGTCATTATTCGTTTACGCGAGAAAATTGCCGCAGGTGAAAATGTTGCAATCGCCGCCGACCGCACTGCCGTGGAAAGTGATAACCGTTATGAAATCATTCCGTTTTTGGGGGATGATGCCCTATTTGCACAAGGGCCGTTCATCCTTGCCGATTTACTGGATTGTCCTGTGTTCAGCATTTTTACCATGAAAGAGGGCCAACGCTATCATGCCTATTTCACCTATATAGCCGACACGTTAAAAGTTGATCGTAAAAACCGGCAACAGGAAATCAGAAGCCATATAAAATCATATGTTGAGCATCTGGAATATTATGCCGTGAAATATCCGTTACAATGGTTTAACTTTTACCCTTATTGGAACAAACCCGAGTAAAAAATCCCTATGACCCATTTGTATGCCTCTACAGAAACCGAAATTAAGGCGCAGTTTTATGATCTGGACCCGATGGATATTGTCTGGCACGGCAATTACGCCCGTTATTTCGAATTGGCGCGATGCGATCTGCTTGACACCATTGATTACAGTTACCGGGGCATGAAAGAATCTGGATATGCATGGCCGATTGTTGATATGCGTATCCGCTATATTAAACCTGTCATTTTCGGTCAGGAAATCATCGTAAAGGCAGATTTGATTGAATATGAATTTCGTTTAAAAATTGCCTATACTATTTTTGATAAAAAGACAGGTCACCGCATTTGTAAGGCCCATACGGAACAGGTTGCCGTTGACTTGAAAACACAGGAAATGCAATACGCATCGCCACCGATACTGGCGAAAAAATTAGGAATTGAATTATGAGAGTACTGATTGCTTTAATCACTCTGGTTTATATTTTATATTCGTCAACCACAATGGCACAGGATATTGATAACCCCTTTGAAAATCCCCCGATATTCCGCGCCGATTTTCACGAAGAAAAATATATTCCGCAATTGGAAAGGCCCATTACTTCCGAAGGGGATTTTATTTATGTTCGTGATGAAGGGATGTCCTGGATAATGACAACACCGTTTTCAATGAAAACCGTTATCGGGCCAAGCGGGTTGCGGCAATGGGTCAATGAAGTTGAGCAAAAACAATCAGTTTCCGTGCAAAAAAATATGGCGCATATTCTTGATAATATATCGGCCGTATTTTCAGGCGATATGCAAACTCTGTCGACACAGTTCACTATAAAAAAAGAAATGAATAAAGACGGTCAGCATATTCTGACTCTCACCCCGAAATCGGACGCGCTTAAACCATATTTACGGCATATTATTTTATCGGGGACACGCTATGTCGAAACCGTGAAAACAGTTTTTGCCGATAACAAATATACTCTTACCACCTACAGCAATGTGCAAACAGGTGAGAATGTTTTAACGCAGGAGGAGCGTTCCCTTCTTGAGCAATAACCGCCTTCATTTCATATTTCTGACAGTCTTTTTGATCATTACTCTCGGAATGGCAGGATATACAGGGTTTACAATCGCGACCGGCAATGCAATTGAAACCGATATTATGGCGCTGCTTCCTGATAATGAGGCCAATGCAATTTTACGACAGGCTGATGAACAATTTGCAAAAAATATGGAGCGACGGCTCGTCATTGTTATTGCCAGTAAAGATGCGGAGGCCGCAGCAAATTTAGCGCATATAATCCTCGACCATCTCAAGAACAGTAATCTGTTCATCATAAATGATGCCGTTTCTAATGCACAACAAACTTTAGAAACATTAAAATTTTATCGAAATCATAAAGCAGCTTTATTAACTGCTCAGCAACGAAAATGGTTGCAAACTGATAGCACCGATGCAATTCGCAATCATGGTTTTACAAAACTTTATACCATTGCAGGTAATTCTGCGCTATATGATTTGCAAACAGACCCGTTTTTGTTCTTCGATGAATATATTGCGGATAATATACAAGGTGAATTTGCTGACTTTACGCTTGTAAAAGATGTTCCCGTACTTCATAAAAACGGAGAATATTACGCGATTATCCGCGCCGATCTTGCACAATCACCGTTTTCTATAACTTATCAGCAACGTGCAATTCAAATTCTTGACTATATTCAAGATGAGGTTGTCAAAACTGATCCAACGATAAAAATTCTTCGAAGCTCGCTCCTTTTTCATGCCGATTATGGAACGCAAACCGCAAAACAGGAAATCAGCCGTATGGGGACATTGTCTATCCTGGGGGTTTTCCTGCTATTTTTGATTGTGTTCAAATCTTTAAAACCTTTCATTATTGTCACTCTCGGTATAACAGGCGGGGCAATTGCCGGACTTGCGGCCTGTCTATTCATATTTTCGGAAATTCATATTCTCACTTTGGTTTTCGGCACAAGTCTTGTTGGTATATCCATCGATTATGCCCTGCATTTTTTAAGCGAGAAATATGCAGGTGACGAGTGGAATGCGCGACAGGCAGTTCATAATATATTTCCAGGAATTACCATGGGTCTGATTACCAGCATGATTGGATTTCTAGGTCTTTGTCTCACTCCGATTACAGTATTGCACCAGATGGCGGTATTTAGCATCGCAGGACTATGTTTTGTATATGCCTGTGTGGTTCTGGTCTATCCGTATGTATTTAAATCTTTAAAAGCCAAACCGAATAAAAAAATATTCCCTTATGTCCAAAATTATAAAATTTTGTGCCAGCGTGTACCATACCGTTTATTTATGACATTAACGATCACGAGTATTGTCGGCCTGACATTTGCTCTTCCCTTTCTTCCTGCACGAGACGATATAAGGGCAATGCAAATGCCTTCGTCGAAATTGCTGCAAAATGATATGGAGATTGCACGCCTGAACGGGGCGCCGCTTTCATTGCAAATGCTTGCTGTTACGGGCTCTAACGATCAAGACATGTTAGACAAGCAAGGCGAAATTGTTAAGCACCTTAAAGGTGATTATATTGCTTTGTCACGATATGTAATGCCTTATCAAACACAACAGGAAAATCTGGAAATTATTCGTTCTTTTGTTTCTAGAAACGAAAAATTTGTGCAGCAATTTTTTGATGAGATAGGTTTGCCAGATAATTATTATCAAGGTTATCAAAACCACTTGAATGATCAGGAGCCCTTTACATTTCATGATTACAAAATGGCAAACTCCAACGATAATATAAATATGTTGTATGGTCACATTGCATCAGGACAATCAATCGGGTTTATTATATTAAAGGATCCAAATGATATCGCGAACGCTACCACAATTGCCGCCAATGATAACGATGTGTATTTCATTGATAAAGTTGAGAGCCTTTCCGCTTCATTGGAAAAATTTCGACGCTGGGCTGGATTTCTGGCTATTGCCGCCTATGTCGTGATTACATTATTATTGATATTACGATATGGGGTAAAAATCGGCCTTACTATCACATTACCATGCATTCTTGCCGCTCTGGTCACACTTGCCTTTGTTACGGCATTAAACGGGAGTTACAGCCTGTTTCATGTTCTTGCCCTGTTTCTGGTTATGGGAATCGGGGTTGATTACGGTATTTTTCTGACTGAAAGTCATAAGGCGCGTTATTCTTCCGCGCATATCAACAGGGTTATGACTGCGATAGCGTTATCGGCCCTTACAACATTGATGTCTTTCGGATTATTATCGGGGAGCACCACTTCAGCCTTGCATGATTTCGGTCTGGCGGTAATAGTAGGTATTATCACCATATTTATTGCATCGCCATGTGCATTATTACATAACGATAGAGCAAAGCCTTATAGCAATGACTGAAACCTGTTATTCATATGATGTTGTCATTATCGGCGCAGGCCCTTCAGGGTCAGTTGCGGCCGGCATATTGTTGCAAAAAGGATATAGCGTTTGTATTGTTGAAAGACAGGAATTCCCGCGTTTCTCCATCGGGGAGAGTTTGCTGCCTCAATCCATGGTCTATTTCGCCGAAGCAGGATTAGATCATGTTATCAAATCCCAGAATTTTCAGGATAAGGACGGCGCCGATTTTCATTGGCTAGGCAACCATACATCATTTGATTTTTCTGAAAAAAGCACCGATGGTCCGTCAACAACTTATCAGGTTGTTCGTGCCGATTTTGATTTGTCCCTGATTAAGGAAATCGAGCGTAAAGGCGCGGATGTTCATTTCCAAGCGACAGTCACACAAACCGATATTACCGTCAATAATGCTATAATATACGTAACTTCACCAGAGCGCGGAGATTATAGTATAAAAGCCAGATTCTGTCTGGATGCCAGCGGCTTTGGCCGTGTTTTACCACGTTTGCTCAACCTCGAAACACCGTCCTCATTTCCGCCGCGAAAATCGGTTTTCACACATGTTGTTGACGGCATCACTCATCCCCAATTTAACCGCGACCGCATTCTGATTAACGTGCATCCACACTATAAAGATATCTGGTATTGGGTCATTCCATTTTCGAACGGATCAGCCTCAATAGGGGTCGTGGGTGAATTACGTTACTTTCAAAACATGATTGATGGAGGTCATGATAACCGCAGCATTTTACAAAACTTTATCCAACAGGATGATTATTTGAAGGATGTATTATCAGATGCGGTTTTTGCCAAGCCTGTGCAAACACTGGAAGGATATTCCTGCTCCGTCAAATCATTACACGGTCCCGGATTTGCCTTACTAGGCAATGCAGGGGAGTTTCTTGATCCAGTCTTCTCATCCGGCATTACAATCGCGGTCAAATCGGCATCCCTTGCCGCCAATACGCTGGATCGGCAGTTTAAGGGCGAAACTATATCGTGGGAAGATGATTTCTCGAAACCTCTTCTTACAGGTATTAATACTTTCCGAGCCTTTGTGGAAAGTTGGTATGAAGGTAAACTAATCTCGATATTTTTTGCCAAGAAAGCGGACGATGATCAAATTCGTCGTTATTTAACATCCATTCTTGCCGGATATGCATGGGATACGGGCAACCCGTATGTAACGCATTCCAAGCGCAGGCTCAACTCCCTTTACGAGATTTGCCAATAATGCGGTTTAGCTTATTCCTTATCACAATCATCGCTTTGGCAGGGTGTGCGGTATTATGGGCGGATCCCATAAACAATCAATCACTAGCCTCGCAAACCATTATTGACAACACACAAACCCCACACGTTCATCATTATGCTGTTGCCATTACAAAAGACAAAGAAACGCATAATTTTATTTTAAGATTGGAAAAAACACCGATACAAATATCGGCTGTCGGGATCGGCCCTTTGGGTGAGCCATTATTTTCATGCATGATAACAAGGGATGTTCCGAAACCCGCATGTGACACTATAGATCCAAAATTACAGGCGGAACGTTTTACCAATGATGTGTTGGCAGTTATTTCACCATCTGGGGATTTAAAGACCTCTCTCCACGCCTCATATCACTTAGAACAAAATGAAAATAAACGCAGCATTTTTTACAATGAGAAACCGATTATAACAATATTATATAAGGCGGAAAATTCCTTTCAAGGTGCGACATTCAAACATCATATTTATAAATATATCATTGATATGTCTTTATTAAGTGTGGAAGACTTAAAATAATGGATGAAAGAAAATATTATTTAAATGCGATGGGCATATGCTGCAATTTGGGACGAAGCAAGCAGGAAATTGCACAAATACTTTTTTCACCTTCCGTTGGCATTGACCATCTAAAATCTTTTTTGCGTCAGGATACAACCATGCTGAAAGACGGTGAGGCATGTTACCTGGGTCGTATTGAAGGTGATCTGCCGCAAATGCCTGACGATTTTATACGTTATAACAGCCGTAATAATCGCATGATGCTGTTGGCGTTATTCCAAATTCAGCAGGATATTGATAATGCTATTGAACAATATGGTGAAGATCGTATCGGCGTTATTTTAGGAAGCAGTACATCAGGTATTGAGGACGGAGAAAACGCCTTGTTTGCCTTTCGCGATCAAGGGACATTTCCCGAAGACTATAATTTCGGCGTTCAGGAAATTGCCGATGGGTCGGAATTTTTGGCCTCGTATCTGGGGCTTGGTAATATTGCCGTAACCATTTCAACCGCCTGCAGTTCAAGCGCAAAAGTCTTTGCCTATGCACAAGAAATGATGGATGCAGGTATTTGCGATGCCGTTATTGTCGGCGGAATGGACAGCCTGTGCCATTTAACCTGTGAAGGATTTCATTCACTTGGGGCATTATCTGCAAACCGATGCAACCCGTTCAGCAAAAACCGTAATGGTATTTCCATCGGCGAGGGTGGCGCCTTGTTTCTCATGACATCCAACCCCGCGCCGGTGCAGATGGTAAGCGTCGGCGAATCCTCCGACGGCTACAGCATGACTGCCCCCGAGCCGCAGGGCTTGGGCGCGGAAAAGGCCATGCGCCATGCGCTTCAAAAAGCCACTCTATCGGCTGATCAGATTGCCTATGTGAATTTACACGGAACCTCAACTCCGCATAATGATTCCATGGAATCACAGGCGGTCAGCCGTGTTTTCGGTGATGAAATCCCGTGCAGTTCTTCAAAGTCGATTGTCGGACACACGCTGGGTGCGGCGGGGGCGACGGAAATCGCTTTATGTTGGCTCATGATGTCACGCGATTATAATCCGCACAGATATGTTTTGCCCCATCTGTGGGACGGGGAGCGTGGTGACGATATTAGCTTAAATAATTTTGCAAAGGTGGGGGATAGAATGGGCGACACCGCGCCCTTCTACATTATCAGCAATTTTTGCGCCTTTGGCGGCAGTAACGCTTCCGTCATTTTAAAATACGGAACAGACAATGACTGATTATCCTCTCGACAAAATCATGAAACACAAACGCACGATGCTATTACTCGACCGCGTTGTGTCGCATACGGATAATATCGTTGTAGCAGAAGTTACAATCTCTCCCGCTTCGACATTTTTTCATGACGGACACGTCCCTGCGTGGGTTGGATTGGAATATGCGGCGCAAGCCGTTGCGGCCTTTTCAGGCATTCGGGCCATGGAAAATAATGGTGAAAGCAAGGTGGGGTTTTTATTGAGCTGTCGACGCTATATCTGTAGCCGCTCTGCCTTTAAGTATGGCGATGTCATCACCATTCATGCACAAGAGGAATTTAATGACGGGAATATGGGTGGATATACCTGTAGTCTCTCGATTGGCGGGGAAGAGGTTGCATCCGTGACGTTGAGTGCTTATATTCCTGAGAAACTTAACGAGATGACAGGAATCCAATAAATCATGACGGAAAGTCGTACAATTATGGTTACCGGCGCAAGTCGCGGTATTGGTAAGGCAATTGCCCTGACGCTTGCCAAACAAGGCTTTGATATTGTGCTGAATTATCGCAGCCGCGATGAAGAGGCGCAATCCGTCGCCACAGATATTCGCGCAATGGGTCGTAACACCCGCCTGTTACCGTTTGATATCGCCGACCGAAACCAGGCAATGAGCAGTATTGAAAACGATATTGAAACCAATGGTGCTTACTATGGTGTGATATGTAATGCAGGTATTGCCCGTGATGCCGCCTTTCCCGCGATGTCCATGCAAGAATGGGATGATGTAATTCATACCAATCTTGACGGGTTTTTCAATGTTATTCAACCCTGCATTATGCCGATGGTGCGCGCCAAAGACGGCGGACGCATTGTTACGCTATCCTCAGTTGCAGGGTTGGCAGGCAATCGCGGACAAGTCAATTACAGCGCCTCAAAGGCGGGGATTATAGGCGCCACAAAAAGCCTTGCCGTTGAACTGGGTAAGCGGAAAATCACCGTCAATTGCGTCGCCCCGGGTATTATCGAAACCGATATGACGGAGGAGCTGGACGACAGTTTTATTAAAGAGATGATCCCGTTGCGACGGAAAGGCTCGGCAGAGGAAGTTGCCGCCGCCGTCGGATTTTTATGCTCCGATGCGGCCTCTTATATCACGCGGCAAGTCATTTCGGTAAACGGGGGAATGTTTGGATGAGCAAACGTGTTGTCATCACAGGGATGGGTGGGCTTTCCCCCATCGGCAATGACTGGGATACGGCTCGTACGCATTTGTTAAACGGTCAAAACGGCGTACGTGTTATGGATGAATGGATGCAATATGAAAGTCTCAGAACACATTTGGGCGCGCCTGTTTTTCCTTACACCCTTCCCGATCATTACACCCGCAAGGCGACGCGCAGTATGGGGAGTGTGGCCCTGTATGCGACATTGGCAAGCGAAGCAGCATTAAACGACGCCGGGCTTTTGGGCAGTGATATTGTCAAAAACGGGCAAACGGGTATTGCGTACGGATCTTCCACGGGAACACCGGATTCCATTGCCGATTTCGGGCGTATGCTTGCGAAGAAAACAACGGACGAACTTCATGCCAACAGCTACATCCGTATGATGCCACATACCACCACCTCGAATATAGGCATATTTTTCGGAGTAACCGGACGTATTATCCCCAGTTCCACCGCCTGTACGTCAGGGAGTATTTCCATTGGGTATGCATACGAAGCGATTAAAAGTGGCAAACAAACTGTGATGATTGCAGGGGGATCGGAAGAATTATGTGTGACCGAAGCCGCCGTCTTTGATATCCTGTATGCGACTGAAATCGATAATGATAATCCGTCCAAATGCCCTAAACCTTTCGACACGCATAGGAAGGGATTAGTCGTTGGCGAGGGGGCGGCGACCCTGATCTTGGAAGAATATGAACACGCACAATCACGCGGAGCCACAATTTACGCAGAAATTATAGGGTTTGGCACCAATTCCGACGGGGTGCATGTCACTAACCCCAATCAGGAAACAATGGCGAAGGCAATGCAACTGGCCTTGAATGATGCCGGATTGCAACCTGATGACATTGACTATATCAACGGTCACGGCACAGGAACAGACAAAGGTGACATTGCGGAAACAGGTGCAACCGCATCCGTATTCGGCAACAGCGTCCCGTTTTCAGGATTAAAAGGCTATATCGGGCATGCCCTTGCCGCGGCAGGATCGCTTGAGGCATGGATGTCCATCCATATGTTGAGGGAGGGGTGGTTTGCCCCTAACCTTAATCTGGAAGAATTGGACCCCGCGTGCGGTGACTTGGATTATATTGTGAAGGCCCCGCGTATGTTGCCTGACGCCAATATTATCATGAGCAACAATTTCGCCTTCGGCGGTGTTAATACATCCCTGATATTTAAAAAGTACCAAGCTTAGGGCACGCCTAGATTTCCGATATCCCCACAAAAGATAATATCCTCAAAGGAAAAATTTTCTCCTCTGCATATTGACAAGGTCACAGGATATTCACGATCTGTAGCATAGTATTGTTTTGTGTAAATATATGCATCATTCAACTTGGTGCTTTCAAATGAATCCTGGGCAAAATCATAGGCCATGCCCAACCCTGTGTATTTGGCGTACGCCTCTTTCTTTGTCCAGATATCATAGAAAAAACAGGTTTTTTCCTGATCAGCGACTAAACCATTGTACGCTCTGTACTCATCATCATGGAAATAGGTTTTGAGGATATCCCCCATGGTTTTGCGTGGCTTATGATATTCCGCATCTATACCTACAGGCATATCCGAAGTTATCATCAACCATAATGATCCTGTATGAGTGATATTAAAATGCATGGGATAATCGCTTAGATATGGTTTTCCATGCGACCCTTTTTCAATGGCAATTTCATCATAAGAACATCCCAGGTCTTTTGCCAATATCTCGATTTTTCTGGAAGCGGAGAAGCTTCTCATATCAATATCAAGACCCGATATGTCATCAACAAATAATTTCATCATCAAGGTCATTATGATGGATATCGAAAAAAGGTAAAAGTATCTAATTGTCACCAAGACATGCACGTGTATAGTAGAATCGATATGACACCATTCACGCTTTATATCCAGTCTGCCGCTGCCTGCGGCCCCGCTGTCGGAGAAGCGGAAAGCCTTGCGGATTTAAGGCACATCGATACCCTGTCACACCACGCGATTATCGATAATGACTGGATTCCTGATACATCTTTTATTCCAAAACGCACCTTCCGCAGGATCAGTCGCCTGAGCAAAATGTCCATCTATGCCGCGCATTATGCCATTAAAGGCTTTCCATGCGATCATTGGGGGCAATCCATTTTCTGTTCCCGCTACGGGGAGATGCAACACACCTTGAACGTTCTGAATTCGGTATATGAGGCGGACCTCGTTTCGCCCATGGATTTCAGCTATTCCGTACATAATACCGGACAGGGGTTGTTTTCCATCTTAAACGGCGATACGCGCCCCTCGACTGTTATTTCGGCCCGTTATGACGCAATAGAACAAGCCTTGCTAAAGGCCTATACACAATTAAAATCAGGATGCGAGGCCGTGTTGCTCGTCTATGCCGAAGATCATGTTCCCGATGCATTTCATACATTAATACGATCGGCGATAGAGCCGCTTGCCTTTGGTCTCGTTGTAACAGCAACTCCTTCAAAATCATCCGGGATTCCCTTGCA
>DCKW01000081.1 GCA_002320485.1 Micavibrio sp. UBA1664 | reverse complement strand
GTTTTTCCATCTGGTCCGGAAACAGGGCGCATAATGCCAATAAAGTCGGTTTTGTCATAGCTTTCTTTCAATTATTCTTGATTTTCATCCTTTAATTATGGTTTAACCTGACATCATGACAATGTCCAATACCAAAAAATTATTTATTAAAACCTGGGGCTGCCAGATGAATGTTTATGACAGCCGCAAGATGGCGGATGTGCTGGCTCCAATGGGTTATAAGCAGGTTGACGGGCCCGAGGGCGCGGACATGATTATTTTAAATACCTGCCATATTCGTGAGAAAGCCACGGATAAAGTTTTTTCGGAACTCGGACGATTAAAAAAATTCAAGGATGAAGGGCAAGCCGAAGGCCGCAAAACCATTATGGCAGTCGCGGGCTGCGTTGCGCAAGCCGAGGGTGATTTCATTGCTGAACGTGCACCCTATGTTGATATGGTTTTCGGTCCGCAAACTTATGGAACCTTACCCGAAATGGTGGCCCAGGCAACAGGCGCATATGGTAAGGACCGTGTTATCAATACTGAATTTGATGAAGAAGACAAATTTGACAAACTCCCTGAAGAGACCTTGGCGACAGGTCCGACAGCTTTTTTGGCGGTTCAGGAAGGATGCGATAAATTTTGTACATTCTGTGTGGTTCCATACACACGTGGGGCAGAATACTCCCGCCGGGTTGAAGCTATTATTGACGAAGTAAAGCAATTACGTGATCAGGGTGTACGTGAGATTTCTTTCCTCGGACAGAATGTTAACGCCTTTCACGGGATTAATGCAAAAGGTGAAACGCAATCGTTGGCGGATCTTATGTTGCTGGCAGCAGAGATTGATGGTATCGAGCGTATTCGCTATACCACCTCCCACCCGCGCGATATGGAGCAGGATTTAATTGATGCCCATGCCCATACGAAAATCATGCCTTATTTGCATTTACCGGTTCAATCCGGCTCGAATAAAATACTTAAGGCCATGAACAGGAAACATGAACGCGACATGTATTTTGACATTATCGAGCGTTTTAGAAAGGTCCGTCCTGATATTGCAATTAGCGGTGACTTTATCGTCGGATTCCCGGGAGAAACCGATCAAGATTTTGAAGATACAATGGATCTGGTAAGGCAGGTTAATTACTCATCCGCTTATTCCTTTAAATATTCCCAACGTCCGGGAACGCCGGCGGCCACGATGGGCGGCCTTATACGGGAAGATATAAAAGATGAAAGGCTACAACGTTTGCAAGCTCTTCTCGCCGATCAAATGCGTGCCTTTAACGAACAAACGATCGGCATGGATTTATCTGTGTTATTTGACGGCACACCCCGCGAAGGACAGCTTCACGGTCGTACGCCTTACAATCAGGCTGTTCATGTAACAGGGAATTCGCGACTGAACGGGCAGATTGAAACCGTACGAATTACAGGCACGAACGGGAAATCCTTGACAGGTGATTTGATATTATATGAAGCTGCCGCTTAAATGACATATTTAAATTATTCAATATTTAATGAAATTATTAACTTTTAATGCTATACTTTAATTAGTAAATGACAAAAGACCATACGCTTTTTGACCTCACAGCCCTACTCTCCCCAAAGGATGATCCCGTTGCTATAAAACGCACAATTTGCGGCATCAATAATGAAAATCTGTCTTTTCTGGAAAAGGAATTTCAGGCGCATATTCTTAATGATTCCGTTGGTTTTATGTTACAAGGCGATACAGGTAACCTGTATCACTTGCGCGGTATACTGGAATCCCTTATACCTTTGGCGAAAAAAGGCGATATCTCTGTAGATGATGTAAAGGCCGAACTTGAGCATATTGATCAGAAAAAGGCGGCCAGTATTGCCACCCATAAGGCTACAGTAACCGCCCGTACATTTATGCAATCCGCCTTCATTGAAAGTATGGGCAAAAACGATCTGATCTTCGGGGTCGGGCCTGCCGGAACAGGGAAAACCTATCTAGCGGTCGCTTATGCCGCCATGATGCTGGAAAAAGGCGAAACAAAACGTATTATCCTTTCGCGCCCTGCCATTGAAGCCGGTGAAAAACTTGGGTTTTTACCTGGTGACATGAAGGAAAAGGTCGACCCTTATCTCCGCCCGCTTTATGATGCCCTTTATGAAATGCTGCCGATGGACAAGGTAGAAAAATTTCTTGAAAAAAATATCATTGAGGTTGCGCCATTGGCTTTCTTGCGCGGACGCACTTTGAAAAATGCCGTTATCATTTTGGATGAGGCGCAAAACACCACTCCCGAACAAATGAAAATGGTTCTGACACGTATCGGCGAAAACGGAAAAATGATTATTACAGGTGATCCTACACAGACAGATCTTCCTCGAGGTGTCCGTAGCGGTTTGCGTGATGCGCTTGACACATTACGCAACATTCAAGGTATGGCGGTTATCACTTTTGGTAATCGCGATGTCATTCGTCATAAATTGGTTAGCCAGATCGTACAGGCGTACGACATGGCTAATGCTTTGAAAAAACATGACTGATTCCGATAATATTGATGATTTATGCATGGCATTTGATCACGCGGAAATTCTTATCGATTGCGATAAATGGCATGATTGTGACAAGTTGCAAAATGCCTTGGAAACTGTTTTAAATACCGTCTTATCCGGTGAAGAAAATGTCAGCATTCTGCTGACCGATGACGACCGCATAAGGCAATTGAATAATGATTTCCGTTCTAAAGATACACCGACAAATGTATTGTCATTCCCATCAGGCGATGATTTGTTTTTAGGCGATATTGCAATATCTTTTACAACGCTACATACTGAAGCCGATTTACAGGATAAAGAATTTTATGCACATTTTATGCACATCCTTATCCATGGGATTCTTCACCTTTTGGGATATGATCATATCGATGATGATGAGGCAGAAGAAATGGAAGCCGTTGAGATAAAATTATTAGAGGACATGGGTATAAAAAACCCCTATATATAATGCCAATATTAATGTAAACAATGCTGTATATGAATAACGTGATCCGCAAGATATTCCGCTCCCGAAATGATAATCAATCGCTAAAACAGGCGATTGAGGAAATTATGGAGGATCATGACGATCATATTTCCGATGCCGGTGCGTTACAAAACGATTCTCATGAAAAGACATTGATTGTAAATATTCTCAAACTACAGGATGAAACAGTTGAGGATGTTATGGTCCCGCGCGCTGATATCATCGCCATCGAGGAATCGTCATCACAAGAAGAATTGATGAAATTACTTTCTGAATATCAATATAGTCGTATCCCGGTTTATAAGGACCAGTTGGACGATATTACAGGAACCATCCATATTAAGGATATTCTGGCGAAACTGGCTAACGGTCATAAAGTGGTTATTTCAGAATTAATAAGACCTATACCGATTGTTTCACCGGCTATGGCAGTCTCAGACCTTATCTTGTTTATGAAGGAAAATCGCAAACATATGGTTTTGATTGTAGACGAATATGGTGGTATAGACGGTCTTGTCACACTCGGTGATATTATCGAAACGATCGTCGGTGAGATTGAAGACGAGTACGATACCTCAAGCCATAATATATTATTGGAAAGACAAGACGGAACCATCCTGGCCGAAGGGCGTGTTGAGCTGGAAGAATTTGAAGATCGTTTTGATAAAATATTCAGCGAAGACGATCATGAAGAGGCCGACACGCTTGGTGGCCTGGTTTTTTCAATTGCAGGACGCATTCCTGCCCGCGGCGAGATCATAGAACATGAGAACGGATTGGAATTCGAAATTTTGGATGCCGGCCCGCGACGCATTAATCGCTTAAAAATCAGAAATCTGGACAAGGCCCGTGAAGCCTTTACTGAAGAATAATCCTAAAACAATTCTATTTTGCGCGGGATGCCTTTCGGCACTGGCTATGGCACCTGTATATGCATGGCCAATAATGGCTTTTGGTTACAGCCTGTTACTTTATTATCTCGTTAAACTAGCAAGAGGGCCGGTACAGACAGCTATATATGCCTTTTTATTTTTTTTTGGCTATTATCTTGTCGGTTTATATTGGACATCAAGTAGCCTTTTTGTAGAGATTGAACACTGGTGGTGGGCCCTCCCCCTCTCGTTTGCCGGCTTACCCCTACTGTTGTGTATTGCGCCGACCGCTTTATTTGCATTGACAGGATTAATAACACGTTATCGTGTTATCCCGATAATGGCTGTATTAATCGTAATGGACATGATCCGTAGTGTTCTTTTTACCGGATTTCCTTGGAATATGCCTATTCATGGATTTCTGCATAATGATACAGGAATGGCCCTGCTTCCAATCATAGGGTTTTATCCCCTCAATGCACTGATTGTTATTTTTTCCTGCATTCCGGCTTTCATCACTCTCTATCTTAAACAATACAAAATGGTTAGTGTGGTTGTTTTTGCTACTTTTGCATTGTTAACAGAACTTATTCCGCTCGGCCATTCCCCCTCAATCTCATCAATACCCTCCAATGTCATTATGGTGCAGGCTAATATTCCGCAAAAGGAAAAATGGGTTCCCCAATACATCGAACGAAACCTTGATCGGTATATTAATATGTCGCGCGAGGCGGTTACAACGTCCGATCCATATATCATTATTTGGCCGGAGACAGCGATATCGCAGTCATTGCTAACCTATCCGGAATTACAACAGAAATTTTATAGCTTTTTAAATAATCTACCTGATAACAGTTATCTGATTACAGGGTATCTCTACCAGACACAGGAGGGCTATTTCAATGCATTGGCCGTTCTGGATAAAAATGGTGAAATCAATGACATTTATAACAAACATCATTTAGTGCCGTTCGGTGAATATATGCCTTTAGGACTCGATACAATTACGGGTGTCAGCAATTTCCGTAACGGACCTATTCCTAAAAATATTGAACTGACAGGTAGAAATTTTCAATTTTTACCCCTGATATGCTACGAAATAATTTTTTCAAGCTATGCAAATAATGCTAATCCTGATGCTGTTATTCTTAATATTACGAACGATGCATGGTTCGGCAAAACTGCAGGGCCTTACCAACATTTTGATCATGCTATCTTACGTGCCATAGAAAATAAAAAAGTAATATTTCGGTTATCAGGCAACGGCTTAAGTGGCATTATTCTACCTGATGGTAAGGTTGCTAATCTTACAGGTCTTAATCATACCGACGTCATTAAAACACGCTAAAGATATCGTCTAATTTTGCTTCTTCATTATTATCAATACGATTTAACGGACATAATAAAATAAAAAAGATGTTGAAACACCTTGGCAATTTATTTTAATAGTCTACAAGAAACATACATTCGTATTTTCCCACGAAAATAATTATAATAATAATAAAGATTGGAAAACCATGTCTGCTCTTAAAAAACAGAAAACAAAAGACGCCCCTGATGAAAGAGACCGTATCATAGGATTGCGTGTTAAAGCTTACCGTGACATCAAGGGCCTGAGCCAAACAGAGCTGGGAGACTCTGTCGGTGTGACATTCCAGCAAATTCAAAAATATGAATCAGGACGCAATAAAGTCAGCGTCAGCAGACTGATCGATATGTGCGAAATCCTCGATACCCCTCTTATGTCATTTCTAACAGGCTTGACAAATGCTGAAAAAGCTCCGGTTATTGCTGTTTCTGACATTAAGCAAGATAAATTGCTTCGCGATCCTGCCCGCAGTAAAGAAGCGACAGAATTACTCAAAATATATAATTCTGTAGAATCCGCGGAAGAGCGTCGTGAAATACTTGATGTTTTGAAAGCTTTAGCAAACGCCAAAAGAAAAAAGAAAACTTGATTCAAATCGGCGCATCACGCACTCTTTTTTGATGCAAAATTATATTTTTACAAGTGAATCCGTATCGGAAGGGCATCCTGATAAAATCTGCGACAGAATATCAGATGCCATTCTGGATTTTTTCCTTGTTGATGACCCGAATGCCCGCGTGGCCTGTGAAACGGCGGCAATGAATGACAAATTAATTGTCGGGGGGGAAATTCGGTCTACTAAATCATACACAACTGCAGATATTGAATCGATTGCAAGAAAAATTGTCGCCGAAATAGGATACACCGAAGGCGCATTTAGTGACAAAAATCTGCAATTTTATAATTTTCTGAACATACAGTCACCGGATATTGCACAAGGCGTTGATGCTGGAGAAAATAAAGACGAAGGTGCAGGCGATCAAGGCATCATGTTTGGCTATGCGTGCAAGGAAACCCCCGCCTATATGCCTGCCGCAATTCATTTCTCGCACATGTTGGTCAGAAATCTCGCGAAATTGCGAAAAAATGGGACATTACCAATGTTACGTCCTGATGCTAAATCGCAGGTTTCTCTGGAATATAACAAAGAAATACTTCAGGCGATCAAGTCTGTTGTACTATCGACACAACATGAAGAAGGTCTGTCGCAACAGGATATCATTGAAATCGTTAAGCCCGTTATCATGGATACTCTGCCTGAAGAGTTAATGACAGGCGAAATTGACTATCACATCAATCCCACAGGAAAATTTGTCATTGGTGGCCCTGTAGGTGATGCAGGACTAACGGGCCGTAAGATTATTGTCGACACTTATGGAGGAGCAGCCCCCCATGGTGGTGGAGCCTTCTCAGGAAAAGACCCGACAAAGGTTGACCGTTCGGCGGCATATGCCGCACGCTATCTTGCTAAAAACGTAGTTGCCGCCGATCTGGCAGAGCGTTGCACAATACAGCTATCCTATGCAATCGGTGTTTCACGCCCCATTTCTGTGTATGTTAACACCCATGGCACAGGCAAGGTCGAATGGCAAGCTATCTCGCATGCAATTCAAAAATCTTTTAATTTATCCCCCCGCGGTATCCGCGAAACCTTGCAATTGAACAAACCTATATATGTTCCGACATCAGCCTACGGGCATTTCGGACGCCAACCAACAGATGAAGGCCATTTCAGTTGGGAGAAAACCGATCTCGTTGATAGCTTGCATAATAATCTGAAATAATTATAAAGCCTCGGACATGGCTGAAGATAAATTAATAAAACACAGATTTCACGGACGTCGTAAGGGAAAACCTCTTACATCATACCGACAATCATTACTGGATAAAGATTTTATAGAAAATTATAAAATTACATCTCTTCATAATCTAGTTAACGAAAATAATGAAAATTGGCTGGAGATAGGTTTTGGTAACGGGGAGTTTCTCTCTGCAATGTGTCAGGCACGGCCAAACATTCATTTTATCGGTTGCGAACCGTTTGTAAACGGTATCGCCGCCCTCCTCGCCTCACTGGAAAAAACGGTTGGCAATTTGAAAATCTGGGATGATAACGCGCGGCATTTGATTGACGCGCTTCCTGATGCGTCGATTGACCGCATATATCTCCTCAATCCGGATCCGTGGCCGAAAACCCGCCATCATAAACGCCGCTTTGTGCAAGATGACAGCCTTGACGACATGGCGCGCATACTAAAACCGAATGGACAATTTATCATGTCGACCGATGTTTCAAATCTCGCGAACTGGATGCATGAGCATACATGGAACCATCCTGCTTTTTCATGGACGGCAAAATCGCAAGATGACTGGCTGATCCCTCCCGATGACTGGCCGCTCGACAAAACGCGCTACATGAAAAAGGCACTTGGCGGTGAAACAATCTACTGGCTCAAATTTCAACGCAAATAAAAACTTGATTTTTATCACGCTCTACTCTATTTTCCCCTTATAACTTGAATATGATTATTTCAGGTGGGCAGGAAACTGACCCGCCTTTTTTGATACAAAAATGACGGAAACACAAACTACAGAACTAAAAGACTTGATTGATCCTGACGGTCGATTTGCCCCGATTATCAAACCTATTGTCGAGGATATGGGCTATCGCCTGATCCGTGTGGCATTTGGCGGTGCCGATCCGAAACGCGGCGCCATTCTGGTGATTTCAATTGAACCCAAGGATGGATCAAAATTAAAAGTTGATGACTGTAAAATTGTGAGCAATACCATTTCAGCCAGCATGGATGTTGAAGATCCGATCACGGATTCTTATGTTCTTGAAGTTGGTTCTGCAGGCCTGGACCGTCATTTAACGGATAAACGGGATTTTTCCCGCTTCAAAGGTTTTGAGGCAAAATTAGAATGCAAACGTCCTGACGAAAACGGGCAAAGAAAATTCCGCGGATTTATTGAGAACACAGATGATAACGGTATCACGATAAAAACGCAGGAGCGAGGTTCGCTACAATTGCAATGGCAAAATCTATCGATGGCACGGCTTGTTGCCTCCGATGATTTATTGAAAGCCTTGCAAAACAACAGCGTTTAGGAGTAGAAAGACTTAATTAAAAGGAGTTTGGAAAAATGGAATTAATACATGTGGCCGATGCGGTTGCCCGTGAAAAGCACATTGATAAAGAAATCGTTCTGGAGGCATTGGAAGAGGCTATCCAAAAGGCCGCCCGGTCCAAATATGGCTATGATCAGGATATTCGCGCCGTGATCGACCGCAAAACAGGACAGGTCGATCTGACCCGTCATCGCACAGTTGTTGAGGAGATCGATGAGGAAGTAGAAGAAGGCCATCAAATTTTGCCGCAACATGCAAAACGTATCAAGCCTGATGCCGTTGTCGGCGATGTTCTGATAGACCAGCTACCCCCTTTTGACTTTGGTCGCATTGCCGCACAAACAGCTAAACAGGTGATTATTCAAAAAGTCCGCGGTGCAGAGCGCGACCGCCAGTACGAGGAATTTAAAGATCGCGTTGGTGAAATTGTAAACGGCGTCGTAAAACGCGTTGAGTACGGTAACGTAACGGTTGATCTAGGGCGTGCCGAAGCTTATATGCGTCGTGATGAAACCATCCAGCGTGAAGCGTTCCGTGTAGGTGACCGTGTTCGCGGATATATTTATGATGTCCGTCAGGAACAACGCGGACCGCAAATTTTTATGTCCCGCTCTCACCCGGGTTTCCTTGCTGGATTATTTACACAGGAAGTGCCTGAAATTTACGAAGGCATTATCGAAATCAAGGCTGTTGCCCGCGATCCCGGTTCCCGTGCAAAATTTGCCGTTGCCGCCAATGACCCTTCCCTTGACCCTGTCGGGGCCTGTGTCGGGATGCGCGGATCACGCGTAC
>DCKW01000017.1 GCA_002320485.1 Micavibrio sp. UBA1664 | reverse complement strand
TATGATCGATAGTGGAGGAACGCTATGTAATGCCGCACGTGCGCTGATCGAAAATGGTGCCGAAGCAGTTTATGCTTACGCTTGTCACGGTGTTTTGTCAGGCGGTGCGGTGGCGCGGCTGTCGGCTTCGCCTATTAAGGAAGTGGTGATTACGGATTCTATCGCAGCGACAGAGGCGGTTCGCATTTCTGATACGATCCAGCAGGTGAGCGTGGCAAAATTTCTGGGGGAGGCGATCGCCCGCATTCACGACAGCCGTTCAGTCAGCGTTCTTTTTGATTAATTGACAGAATATTAATAATTTTATACTGTATTTCTCATGGCGAGACAGCGTAGTGAATTTGCTATAGTGCCCGTACAGCAAGTGGGCAAAGATGTGAAGGAAGCCTTTGGCCTTGCGGTTTACAATTCTTTGGGTGATATCGAACAGTTCGAAGGGGTGTTTGAAAACGGCGATACGCTTTATTACCGCCCAGCGCTTCAGAAATGGCATTCACGTGATAGCGACGCCTCGTTTTTAATCACAGATAAGCTTCAACAGGAAATCGGACGGCAAAAAATTTCGCCGGATAAAATCCCTTCGCCCTATCACCGCGCGTTAGGGTTGAAATAATCTGACAAAAACACTTGCAAATAGTTGCAAAATTTGGTTTAAATCCCTTCGATACGGCACCCCTGGAGGCCGTTAATTTACTTTACAAGGAAAAAACAATGTCAACAAAGATTCAAATGACAGCGCAAACACGCGAGGGGACAGGCAAGGGGACCGCTCGAGCATTGCGTCGCGAAGCGAAAATCCCTGCCGTAATTTACGGTAACAACCAAACACCTGTGTCAATCACTTTGGATGAAAAGGAAATCACACTGGAATACCACAAAGGCCATTTGTTCACCACGCTGGTGGATATCGCCATTGACGGTAAAAAGGAGCTGGTATTGGCTCGTGATGTCCAGACACATGTTGTAACGGACGATGTGCTTCACGTCGATTTTCTGCGTGTGTCACCAAAAACAAAGATTGCCGTGGATATTCCCGTTCACTTTATCAACCATGAAAAATCACCTGCGCTGGAAAGCAATGGTATCTTGAATACTGTTCGTCACGAGGTTGAGCTTTACTGTAAGGCAACAAACATTCCTGAATATATCGAGGTTGATTTATCTGATAAGGATTTTGGCGACTCTGTTCGTTTGTCAGATGCAACGATGCCTGAGGGCGCAACACCGGTAATTGATGACCGTGACTTTACAATCGCGACAATTGTCGAGCCGAAGAAAGCTGACGATCTGGATGAGGAAGAAGGCGAAGACGTTGCCGCCGATGAAGTTCCTGCTTCTGAACAGGAAGGTGATGCAGAAGGCAAGGAAGAAACCAAGTCTGAAGAATAAAATCATTATCACTATTTCACGTGATGAAAATCAAAGCGGCTGTCTATAGGCCGCTTTTTTTATTCTGATTCAAAATAGCGATGACCAGGTAATTTAAGACTGTATTTGATGGCGAGCGCCCTTAAAATGAAGCAGGCAACGAACCCGACCGGTGCTGCATAAGCATTATAGTCGCTGAAAAATAAGAGACTGTATGTTATGGATCCGGCGATACAGGCCGTCATGTAAATGTCGCGCATAAAAATAAGGGTGACTTCGTGACTGAGCATATCGCGCAGGATACCGCCAAAACAGGCTGTTGATACGCCCAGCAATATGGCGGGAACAGGTGCAATGCCGGATGTCAGGGCGATATGCGTGCCCAGAATGCTGAATGTCGAAATACCGATGGCGTCCGACCATAAAAGGATGAATTTGTAATGCCTTGATTTCTGAATATGCTGTAACCCGATAAACATGATGAATGCCGTTACGATGCAAATTAACAGGTAAGTGTGGTTGGTTAGCCAGAAAAGCGGTGTCCGACCAATCAGCAAGTCCCGCAATGTGCCGCCCCCGACGGCCGTCACCAGTCCCAATAATATAAAAGCCAGAATATCCGATTGCTTTCGGGCCGCAACAATACATCCGCTGATGGCGAAAACGATAGTGCCGAAATAATCAAGGATCATAATGGAATGTGGGAACATTGGTGCGGAGGCCTTCCTGAAGTCGATTCTATTGAGTATAATATATTCTATGTCCGATGCATTGAAAAACAGGGAGGTTATAGTGGAAATGGTTCCGATGGGGCAGGTGATGCGCGTGTCGGCCATGGATACGGCTACTTTGACTGAAATCATTATTTCAGGCCCTGTAAACTCTCCGCAGGCATTATTACAGTCAAATGCACTGAAACGCTTGGAATATGTTTTAAGGAAAAAGGGGATAATTGGATAAAAATTTTGAAAGGCCGGGGGAATCAGGCTATATAGAAATGTATGAGTACTGAAACCGTACAAAAAATAGTAATTGCCGCCGATCATGGTGGGTTTGACCTGAAAGAGGATATAAAAACATTCACATTTGAAAATTTGAATATTAAATGGATTGATTTGGGAACGCATTCGACAGAAAGCGTCGATTATCCAGAATACGGTAAAAAGGCCGCCGATGCATTGAAAGCGGGTGAGGCCACGAAAGCGGTCATTCTCTGCGGATCAGGTATAGGTATTTCAATTGCCGCCAACCGTTATCCTCATGTCCGTGCCGCATTGTGCACCAGTGTCGAAATGGCGAAACTGGCGCGGCAACATAATGATGCAAATATTATTGCACTGGGCGCGCGGATCACACCGCGCGATACCGCGTTCCAATGTGTGGAAACATTTCTAACA
>DCKW01000033.1 GCA_002320485.1 Micavibrio sp. UBA1664 | reverse complement strand
GCTCGACCATGCGGAACAAATTTCCCGCTTCATCCCGATGAACGACATCACTATGGCTGATCGCTATGTCGTCACTGTCGGATTTCAGTTGAGCCGCAAGCAACTGGAATATAACCGCGCTCAAACAATGGTCAGAACAAATAATACCCGGATATCCCCCGATGTCCCTGCAGCACAACAAAAATCAGTAAATCCGCTTAATCAATAATGAGGATCCTCACACATTCTGTGATGGCAGATCATCAGGTTCCCGAAGGATTTCCGGAACATGCGGGACGCTATCACGCTTTACGCGCCATGATTCAAACAGATTTTCCGAAGATTTCGCTTGAGAATGCAGCGCCCGTTTCAGATGACATTCTGCGGTTGGCTCATACTCAAGATCATATAGACAGCATGAAAACTGATTCATACATCATGATTGATGGCGATACGGCCTTGTCCCCTGCATCCTATGATGCCGCGTGCCATGCCGTGGGTGCGGCGATTGCCGCATGTGATTGCGTTTTGTCAGGGCAAAGCAATACGGCCTTTGCCCTGACGCGTCCGCCGGGACATCATGCAAGTTCTGAAAAAGCCGAGGGATTTTGCCTCTTTAATACGGTTTTCATTGCCGCGCGCAATATTGTAAAAAATTATCCCGATACAAAAGTCCTGATTATGGATTTCGACGTACATCATGGTAACGGGACGGAAGCCTTGCTTGAAACCTATCTTGATGAAGGCGGAGAAAATATTGCATACGCATCCGTTCATCAGGAAGGGATTTATCCCGGGACGGGATATAAACAGAATCGATTTATTTACAATTGCCCCCTGTTATCGGGGAGCGGATCTGCCGATTTTCGTGACAGCATTACATACGACATCATCCCATTCGCCGAAAAATTTGCGCCTGACATTATTTTATATTCGGCTGGATTTGATGGGCACAGGGATGACCCATTGGCGGGATTGAATTATTCGCACGAAGACTATGCTTGGATAGTGGATGCCTTGAGCAGCATCAGCCGCAAACAAGTCTCGATACTGGAGGGCGGATACAATCTTGAAGCACTAGCAATTTCCGCACATCATCATTTAAAAGCCTTGGCGAATCTCTCGTAAATAGGGTATGCTTCTGTCCGTTATGACAGACAAAGCCGTAGAATCAATGAGTTTCGAAGACGCCCTTGCCGAACTAGAGGGGATTGTCCGCAATTTGGAAACAGGACAGACCAAACTGGATGATTCCATTACCGCCTATGAACGCGGTGTCGCCCTGAAAAAACATTGCGAAAAACGCCTGAATGATGCCCGTTTGAAAATCGAGAAAATATCGATGGATAAAAACGGCGCGCCTACCGGTCTTGAACCATTCGATCCCGAAAACAATTAAAATTATTACATAGGACTTTAACAAACATGCCTTCACCGCGCGAAGCCTCCCCCGATTTGCAAAAAGCAATTACCGATACCGCCGCCGCCGTTACAAAAACGATGGAACATCTATTGCCCGAAAGCGACATGGCGGAAAGCCGTTTGTTTGATGCCATGCGTTATTCCGCAATGGGTGGCGGGAAAAGACTTCGCCCTTTTCTGGTAATACAATCCGCCAAATTGTTTAATGTTGACCCCACCCGCGCTAAGCGTGTGGCAGCGGCCTTGGAATTTGTTCATTGTTATTCCCTCATTCACGATGATTTACCCGCGATGGATAACGCCGATACACGACGCGGCAAGCCATCGGCACACCGCAAATATGATGAAGCCACCGCGATTCTGGCTGGTGATGCGTTACAGGCTTTGGCCTTTGAAATTCTTGCCGATAATCAAACACACGAAGACCCGCGCGTTCGTTGTCAATTAATTGCAACATTGGCAAAGGCGGCGGGCGGACACGGTATGTGTGGTGGTCAAATGCTGGACCTTATCGGCGAAACAGAGGAATTTGATATCGGAACAATTTCGCGTCTTCAGCGCCTTAAAACAGGTATGTTGATGGCCTTTGCCTGCGAGGCCGGCGCCATTCTCGGCAAAACTGACGAGCCGCACCGCAAGGCGTTACGCAATTATGCCCACGACCTCGGACTCGCCTTTCAGGTTACCGATGATATTCTTGATGTCGAGGCCGACCCGTCAATGACCGGAAAACCCGCCAATCAAGATGAAGCCGCAGGCAAGGCAACATTTGTGTCAACTCTTGGTAAAGACCAAGCGCGCATGCGTGCGGAAATGCTGGTCGCTCAGGCCTGCCGTCATCTGCATCCTTTTGCGGACCGTGCGGATACGCTGAAAAAATTCGCGCATTACGTTCTTGAGCGTCGGGCATAAATATTGCCCTTTTGTTAGTGAATCAATAAATGTCGCGGATGGGCGGTCAGACCGTTTTCAGGCATACGCCATAGACCGCCATATACGGGCGGCATTATAGACTCAGCCCGTTCGCGATTGAAATAATCTTTTACATTTTCTATTTTTATCTTTGCCCCGTTTTCCAATCGCGGCTGTTGCGCTGTCAAACCAATACCTTGCTTTTCACATACGGTTTTATCGCGAGTCACAAAGAAAAAGTGACAATCGTTATACGGCAAGCCCATACGTCTATATCCAAATACCATCGCCATATGATAACGCGCAGGGTCTATATCATTATCCTCATGGGCAATCCATCCGTCCTGCTCCATAAGTTCTGATAATCCTTCTTTTGATAATAATTTGATATTATCGGCTTTATTATCATAAGCCGCATTTAAACTGCCCGGGTTTACTGCCGCCATATCAAAAGCATTCATCGCCAGACAATAGCAATTTGATAATCGTAAATTCTCCCCTGAATTCCATTTATCAGGAACAAATCGTACGTTCAAAGACGGTTTTATTTTTATCATTAAGAATTTTAATACCATAAAATATCTGAATTCATAAATTTAATTTTCATAAACAAAAAAATTTTAAGTGACTTTTTGCATACATTCTTTAAAACAGATGGAATGCAAACAGCGCCCAAACCTACATCTCCATCTCATGCTTCTATATCCGTTTTATCGCGGGTCAATATTCCTGCGGATATTAAGGGATTAAAAGATTCTGAAATAAAGCAACTGGCCGATGAAGTGCGCGCGCATGTAATAGAATCTGTAGCGCAGACCGGCGGACATTTGGGTGCGGGATTGGGCGTTGTGGAATTAACCACCGCCCTTCACGCCGTTTTCGACACCCCTAAAGACAAATTAATCTGGGATGTCGGCCATCAATGTTACCCGCACAAGGTTTTAACAGGCCGCAAAGATCGAATGAACACCATCCGTCAAGGTGGCGGCCTATCAGGTTTTACCAAGCGCAAGGAAAGCGAATATGATGATTTCGGCGCAGGACACAGTTCAACCTCCATTTCCGCAGGGCTGGGCATGGCTGTGGCTCGCGATATTAAAGGCGGCGATAATCAGGTCATTGCCGTAATCGGTGACGGCTCCATTTCCGCGGGAATGGCCTATGAAGCCATGAATAATGCCGGCGATATCAATTCCCGCCTGCTTGTCATCCTGAATGACAATGATATGTCGATTGCACCGCCAACGGGGGCGGTCAGCCGCCATTTGACAAAACTGGTCAGCGGCAAGCACTATCGCAACGTTCGCGACCTTGCCAAAAAGGCGACAAGCATCCTTCCAGAACCATTGCAAAAAGCTGCCGCCCGCGCCGAGGAATCAGCACGCGCCGCCCTTGGTCACGGAACCTTGTTCGAGGAAATGGGATTTTATTATATCGGGCCTGTTGACGGGCATAATATGGATCACCTCCTGCCCATCCTTCGTAATATCCGCGATGCAAAACAGGATAAACCCGTTTTATTACACGTCGTGACACAAAAAGGTAAAGGCTATGCTCCCGCCGAAAATTCAACTGACAAGATGCACGGCGTGGCGACATTCGATGTTGTGACGGGAAAACAGAATAAGCCAAAGGCGAATGCGCCGTCATTCACCCGCGTTTTTGCCGACAGCCTTGTCAAACTTGCCGATACAGACCCGATGATTGTCGGTATTACCGCCGCCATGCCGGGGGGAACCGGAATGGATGTGTTTGGCGGTGTTTATCCCGAGCGCATGTTTGATTGCGGCATTGCCGAGCAACACGCGGTCACATTCGCGGCGGGTTTGGCCGCAGAAGGAATGAAACCGTTTTGCGCCATTTACTCGACCTTTCTGCAACGCGGATATGATCAGGTTGTCCATGACGTCTGTATCCAGAATTTGCCTGTTAAGTTTGCCATAGACCGCGCGGGATTAGTCGGGGCAGACGGTGCAACCCATGCCGGATCGTTTGATACGGCGTATCTCGGTTGCCTGCCCAATATGGTGTTAATGGCAGCAGCGGACGAGGCTGAACTGGCCAGTATGGTCACCACCGCCGCACATTATAATGACGGGCCGATTGCATTCCGTTTTCCACGCGGCAACGGGTACGGCGTAGATATTCCCGACACACCCGAGGCATTGGAAATCGGTAAGGGAAGAATTATCCGTGAGGGCAAAAACATTGCCATTCTTTCTTATGGCGGGCGTCTACAGGAATGTCTGGAGGCCGCAACGCAATTGGAAGGCAAGGATATTTCCGTTACAGTCGCCGATGCAAGATTTGCCAAACCGCTTGATGAAACCCTCATCAAAACATTATCAGAAAATCATAATGCGTTGATAACAATAGAAGAAGGATCAATCGGCGGTTTCGGATCTTTTGTTTTGGAATATTTATCACGGGAGGGATTGCTGGATAACGGATTAAAAATCCGTACAATGCACCTGCCCGATATTTATCAGGATCAGGATAAACCCGAAAAACAATATGCCCAAGCCAGACTGGACGCCAACGCAATTGTGGAGAAGGTTTTATCCCTTCTTTAATCCCGTTTCACTTTTGGTCATTTTTACCGTAAACTGTCTTTATGGCTGAACCGCAACCCGCCCCGGGGTTTAATTTATCATTTGCGAATTTGAAAAACTCCGTTATTCGCGGGGATATTCTGCTTGCCCTAGGGATCATTGCGATCATCACGGTTTTGATCTTCCCGATGCCGACATGGTTGCTTGATATGTCGCTGGCCCTGTCCATGACATTGTCGGTAATGATTTTGATGACGGTTTTATTTCTGGAAAAACCGCTGGATTTTTCCACCTTTCCGACCATTTTGTTGATCGCGACAATGCTCAGGCTGGCACTAAACCTTGCCTCCACCCGCCTTATTCTTGCCAACGGGCATGAAGGGCCGCTGGCGGCGGGGGAAGTGATCGGCGCATTTGGCGGGTTTATCATGCAGGACAATTTTATTATCGGCCTAATTGTGTTTGCCATTCTCGTGCTTGTAAACTTCGTGGTTATTACCAAAGGTTCTGGGCGTATTGCCGAGGTTGCGGCGCGTTTCTCCCTTGATGCCATGCCGGGGAAACAGATGGCGATTGATTCCGATATGTCCTCCGGCCTCATTACCGAAGAGGAAGCGCGGGAAAGACGCCGCACCTTGGAGGAAGAAAGTAATTTCTTCGGGTCCATGGACGGTGCGGCCAAATTCGTGCGCGGTGATGCTATCGCCGGATTGTTGATCACCATGATCAATATTATCGGCGGTATCATTATTGGAACGGCACAAAAGGGACTTTCCCTGTCCGAGGCGGCAAGCAGTTATACGATGTTGACGGTCGGTGACGGGCTTGTGTCGCAAATTCCCGCTTTGGTCGTCTCCATCGCCGCAGGTTTGCTTGTATCCAAAGGCGGCGTTGACGGAACCACGCAAAAAGCCTTGTTTAACCAGTTCGGGAAATACCCGAGAGCACTTGCCCTGACCTCCGTTTTAATGGTGGTTCTAGCTTTACTGCCCGGCATCCCCGCCCTGCCCTTTTTGTTTTTAGGGGCGTTGTCTGGTGGTGTTGCATGGCTAAGCTTGCGTAATATCCAACAGGAGGAGCAACAAGCCCTTGCCATCGAACACGAGGAAACGCAAAAACTTGCCAAACCCGCCGAAGAATCGATTTCGCAAACATTAGCCATGGATACCATCCGGCTGGAGCTGGGCTATGGTTTATTACCACTGGTTAATGCCCAGACAGGCAATAAATTGACAGATCAGATTAAGGGCCTGCGTCGGCAATTGGCAGAGGAAATGGGGTTTATCCTGCCTTCCGTACGCATTCAGGACAATCTTCAGCTACAGGCCAATGATTATGCGGTCCGCATCAAGGAAATTTACGCCGGTGGGGCCAGCGTGCGCCCCGGCATGTTTTTGTGCATGGATCCGAGCGGGGACCCTATCACATTACCCGGCGAGCAAACGACGGAGCCGACATTCGGACTGCCTGCCATGTGGATTGACGACCAGTACCGCGAGGAAGCCAATTTTAAAGGGTATACTGTCGTTGATGCGACAACGGTTGTCACAACCCATTTGACCGAGGTTATAAAGGATAATATGCAGGATTTATTGTCCTATACCGAAACGCAAAAATTATTGGACGAATTACCCGAACAATATCAAAAACTTGTCGCAGACGTTATCCCGTCACAGGTATCGATCACGGCCTTACAACGTATTTTGCAAAATCTGCTGGCGGAGCGTGTTTCCATCCGCGATCTTCCGACCATTCTGGAAGGTATTGCCGAGGCTGCAAACCACACGAAAAATATCGCATTGATGACCGAACATGTACGGGCGCGCCTGTCCAGACAAATCTGCAATCAAAATGCCAATATGGATGGTGTTTTGCAATTAGTCACACTCAGTGTGGAATGGGAACAGGCGTTTCTTGAAAGTCTGATTGGCGATTCTGACGAGCGACAACTCGCCATGGCACCAACGAAATTGCAGGAATTTATCAAACGCGTTAGCGAGATGTATGAAAAATTCGGAACGCAAGGTTTGAACCCCGCAATTGTGACATCGCCACCCGTTCGCCCTTATATGCGGACTGTGATTGAGAGATTTCGCCCGCAAACGGCGGTCATGTCACAAAACGAGATTCACGCAAAAGCGAAAATCCGTACAATGGGCTCCATCTAACGGGCGAAGGATTGAATCGCTTTTATAGCCTTGGCCCAATCATTGTATCCGCTTTCTTTATTTTGAATGTCATCCCGCGGTAAGAATTGTTTATCCCGTTTGTATACACCCGTAATATCATCAAGGCCCTTAAAAATACCAGCCTGTAAAAACGCCATTGCTGCCACACCCCATACGGTGGCCTCGGCATTGCTCGGCCTGTCTATATCGACGCCAGTTTGGTTGGCAATTTGCTGACAGACATAATCATTGGCGACCAATCCGCCATCAACACGGATAGATTTTAATACATCCGATCCCATATCGGCCACCATGGCGTTCATAAGATCGCGCGTTTGATATCCTTGGGCATCCAGCACCGCGCGCGTTATGTGGGCGGTTGTAGTACCGCGTGACAGACCAAGAACGGCACCACGTGCATCGGGGTCCCAGTAAGGCGCGCCCAACCCTGTGAAAGACGGAACAAATACAACCCCGTCCGTATCAGCGACAGATTGGGCCAATGTTTGACTGTCACCCGCATGATTAAAGAATTTGAGATTATCGCGAAGAAACTGGATGGCGGCACCGGCAACAAAAATCGATCCTTCGAGGGCATATGTCGCCTTCCCGTTAATCCGCCAGACAATGGTCGACAATAACCGGTTTTTTGAAATGACAACATGTTCACCCGTATTCATCAGGGCAAAACACCCCGTGCCGTAAGTTGATTTGACCATTCCCTTTTCAAAACAGGCTTGACCGAAGGTTGCGGCCTGCTGATCGCCTGCCATTGCCAATATATCCAAAGGTTTTTCAAATAATGTCGTTTGACCGAATGTGTGACAATTATCATGTACTTTCGGTAACATGTGACGGGGCACACCAATCAAATTGCACTGATCCTCATCCCATTCATGTGTTGTAATGTTAAACAGCATGGTTCGTGACGCGTTGGTAATGTCCGTAGCATGCACGCGGCCTTCTGTTAATTTCCAAAGAAGATAACTATCAACCGTTCCGAATAGTAAATCCTCTCGATAACCGCCGATATGATCCAATATCCAGCGAATTTTTGTTGCAGAAAAATAAGGATCGGCCAGCAATCCCGTTCTTTTTTGTATGATGCCTTCTTCGGTTTTTAAACTTTTGCAGAAATCGGCGGTCCGGCGGTCCTGCCACACGATGGCGTTATAAACAGGCTCCCCCGTTTTTGCATCCCAGACAATCGTTGTTTCACGTTGGTTCGTGATACCGATCCCTGTAATCAAATCAATTCCTATCTTGGCAATGACATCGCGGCACACAGCAACCACATCTTCCCAGATTTGTTTAGCATCCTGCTCCACCCATCCCGAATGCGGCGTAGAAATTGGCAGTTCTTTTTGTGCCTGCGCCCTTACCTGCCCGTTTTGATCGAATATAAGAGCGCGTGTGCTGGTCGTTCCCTGATCAATCGCCAAAATCAGTTTGCCGTCATCACTCATGCATGTTCCTCCATATAGGCGGCAATCGCGTTTTGAGTGGCTCTATCGAGATGCAGACCCAGTTTTGACCGACGCCATAATACATCCTTTCCCGTTTTGGCAAATTCATAGGCAATCAGGTAATCCAGTTCACGCCCGTACACACCGCCGCCGATTTCTTTGCCCATATCGGCAAGGGATTGCACGTCCTGCAAAATAATATTCATACAAGTTCCGTATGAACGCGCATAACGGCTAATCAATGACCGCGATAAAAAAGGATAGGCCGCCGCCTGTGTATTTATAAATTGCTGTAAATTATTCTCCGCAATATCACCCCCCGGCAATTTTTCGTGTCCCGTCCAGTGGGTGGGTGATTTGTGAAAAAGGCGATCCACTTTGTCCATCGCCTCCTGCGCTAAAATCCGATAGGTTGTTAATTTACCGCCAAGGACACTTAACATGGATAGGTTATCATGTGTTTGCACATCGAATTGATAATCCCTGCTTGCCTTTGATGCGGGAACGGAGTCATCATCAATCAATGGTCGCACGCCTGAATAGGTATGAATGATATCGATATCTCGCACACTATGATCAAAATAAGCCTTAACAACATCTTTTAAATATTTAATTTCATTGACATCTATCTGGATATTTTGATCGGGATTGTGACCGATATCAACATCCGTAGTTCCAATGAGAGTGTAATCATGCTCATAAGGAATGGCAAAAACGATCCTCCCGTCCTCGTTTTGCAGGATATAGGATTCACTTTCGGGAAAAAGTTTCGGAATAATAATATGCGATCCTTTTACCAGCCTCAACGGTTGTGCCTTGATATCCGTTGCGCGCGCCATCAATTGCGACGCCCATGGCCCCGCGGCATTAATGATCGTTTGCGCGTGATAGGTTTCACCGCCTGCCGTTTCAACCGCCCACTTATCATCGGCGGCCGTTAATTTCACACATTCTGTATGCGTTTTCACAACCGCACCACGTGCCATGGCATCCATTGCGTTTAACACCACCAAACGCGCATCATCAACCCAACAATCCGAATATTCGATTCCATATTTAAATTTTTTTGATAAAAAAGCGTTTTTAATTTTTGTTTTATTAGACTTTTTCAGTTTTGTATCGCCGGCCATCAGATCATACAAAAATACACCGGTGCGGATAAGCCATAAAGGACGCAGATGCGGAGCATGCGGAAGAATAAACCGCATAGGGATAATGATATGCGGCGCGAGATTGAGTAAAACGTCCCTCTCTCTCAACGCTTTGTGCACAAGGCCAAACTCATATAACTCAAGATAGCGGAGACCGCCATGAATCAGTTTGGTACTGGCTGAGGAGGTTCCCTGTGCCAGATCGCCTTTTTCAAGTAAAAGAACCTTGTAACCACGGCCCGCCGCATCACGTGCGATCCCACATCCGTTAATGCCGCCGCCGATGATACATAAATCGTATAACTCTTTATCCATCATTTACATTGAAATCCTTTTTCAACATAATTTCAAGCATTACAAATGATTATACCGAAAACGCCTCTCTTTACGCTTGTCGTTATATTCTGTTGCCTTACCTCGATATATGTCGCGGCGGATGAGCCAAAGGAGTCTTTTTTTCAATCCGGATACGCGCGTTTCAAAACACTGATCCTTGATCCTCCTGCAACAACATCATACCTGAACCCTCGTCGTGGCAAGGTCACGGACACTGCAAAAATCACAACCCATAGCGATTTAACCTTATTACAAAATGATCCGCCCACATTGTCCGGATGTATTGAAACACTGCCCTATGATCACATGCCTTTAATGACCCGTATTGGCCATGCGGCGCGTGTCATGGCAAACCATTCGGAGGATTCGATAGAACAATTTGGGTTTCAACCTCACTTCAGCGGGCTGAAAGGTCCGCATTTGCATGTCATGCGCAAGGATCTTGAACGGGCGTTACTGACAGACACCGCCTCCGCAAACGAAATATATCATAACGCCAGTTTTACCGCCCCCAGA
>DCKW01000065.1 GCA_002320485.1 Micavibrio sp. UBA1664 | reverse complement strand
CCGAGATTAGGGCTAAAATCGAAAAGCAAATTCGCGCCAATGCCGGTTTGGTTGCCGAAGGAATGTTGGGCGGCCCCGATGATGAGATGACAGGCGATATCGATGATAGTGAATCCAACGAACCTATCGCAACGTCAAAGTCAAAAAAAGCGGCTAATGAATAAAACCAGATAACGCTTTATTTTGCAGAGGGGGATGAGTCATTATCCCCCTTTGTCAATTGGACAATATACTCAAACCGTTTTTTGCCATCCGGCAAAATAGCAAGATTTACGGAATGGTAAGTATTGCAGGCCTCTATAACCCAGCGTTCATACCATCCACGGTTTAAATCTGTTGATGAAATCTCATCGGAATCAGGGTTTTTATATCCCAATACCAAAGATCCCATAACAAAAATTGAATCAGTACAACCTGTCTCTGAAAAAAGTTTGGCCGTGACGGCCTTTTCCGCGGCTTCCTGATCCATAACGCGAATTTTGGTTTGACCGTTTAATGTGGGGTATAAAACGGGTCTTTTAAAAAGGGAAAAGGAGGTGGCAAGAAAATTTAATTGTGTGGTTTGATTACAACCTTTCACAATAGTTTTATCAATCCATTGGCCGTAAGTCGGGTTTAAATCGCCAAAATTATTTGCTTTGTTGTGAACAAAGGCGGTGACGTCATCACCGCGAAATGCCGGTGTTAAAATTATGTCGGGAACCAAACGTTTGCTGGCCTCTATCGTTTCACATTGCGGGAAAGTCAGGTGAAATAATTGTGCTAATTGCTCCTGCAAGTAATCGTTATACTCTTGATTGTCGGAAAGATAGCGCAAAAACAACTCGTTATCAAATTCCGAATTGTCCTGGGCTATGGCGGGATGTGCCATGTATCCGCATGTAATGCCAAGACAGAGTAACCACAATGTAAAATATCGCATGGTGTTCATCCTAAATCATTTCAATAAAAAACCCTATTTTTATTTCAAGTGTTTCATTTTTCAGATGCATAATAAAGTTCGTCGTCAAAAACGGTCAATAATACAAATAAAATATTTTCGAATTTATGTTTAAATTATATGAAATAGAGGGGATCGTTAACGAACTTCTAATACATCACTGTTATTCTCAAAATAAGGCAGCAAACAGAATTTCCGGCATAGTTTTGTCACAAGATTCGTTTTTCCTATAAGTATGTGGTAGGATGATAATATCCAGTCACATTTTTTGATATAACATTTAGTGAAAGGAGCTTTTTCATGATCCCGCAAAAACGTATTGAATCTCTTCAGAATAAAAAGGCATTAATTGCACGCCGTATTGATGAAGAGGAAAGGTCTCCATCCGTGGACCAGACATCATTGCGTCATTTGAAAAAACAGAAGCTCGAACTATCCGAAATTCTCAGCGGCATAAGAGCCGACAGTGAATCGGTTCATTAGAAATATTTAAAATTTTTAATATAAAAAGCCCTGTTAGAGCAGGGCTTTTTTATGCAGTTAAAGATTGAATAAAATCAAGGCCGGTTTTTAATCCGTTAAGGTCAATGCCATGTGCCAGACCGGGCGTTTTATGACCTGTAACTGTTATGCCATTGGCTGTTAAGGCTTGCATTGCTTCGTCCCATGCCTGAACAGGAACAACGGAGTCCGCCGTTCCGTGAATAAGGCAGACAGGAGGAAACCTCTTTTGATTTTCTGATGTTAAAATGCCCATATCCAGCAACATGCCGGAATACCCCAAAATGCCGGCACAGCCATTATCGCGACTTAGGCCAGTATGCAATGCCATCATACATCCTTGCGAAAATCCTGACAGAATTAAACGGTCGCTCCCGATATTGAATTGATCCAAAACGTTTGTGACAAATCGATCAAGAGTTTTCCATTCGCTATTGATATGATTTTTCATGACATCGCGTGAGTAATTGCTGAGCGAAAACCACTGGAATCCCGCGCCACCCATCTCGCACGGATAGGGTGCATCGGGGGATATAAAGGCCGTGTTAGGACAAAGTGGCGCCCATTCCTCTGCCAATGAAATCACGTCCATCCCGTTCGATCCATAGCCGTGCAACAAAATCACAATACTGTCGATCATGTCGGGAAGGATGGAATATGTGCGAAGATCTGCAATAGTGGTTTCGGTAATCGGCATAAAGTAACTCTTTCTATATTCGTTTTCTTTTTTTATAACGTCAGTATGACCCGTCAAGTTGCAATTTACATTCATTGGCCGTTTTGCCGAAAAAAATGTCCGTATTGCGATTTTAATTCGCATGTTACTAATCATGTCGATCATGCTGCCTGGCGTGCGGCTTATGCCCGCGAAATTGAGTCTTACGCACAACTGTTAGGGCAGCGTAAAGTCAGCAGTATTTTCTTTGGCGGCGGAACGCCAAGTTTGATGGAGCCGGCAACCGTCAAAACTGTATTGGATGACATAGTTAAATATTGGGACATTGGTCCTGATTGCGAAATTACTATGGAGGCCAACCCGACCTCGATTGAAGCCACTAAATTTCGCGATTTTCGTAACGCGGGTATTAACCGTGTATCGGTTGGCGTGCAATCGCTAAGGGATGAACAATTACTGTTTCTAGGCAGGGAACATAATGCCGCAGAGGCATTAAAAGCGTTGGAGATAGCCTCTTCAACGTTTGACCGTATGTCGTTTGACCTTATTTATGCCCGTCCTAACCAAAGCCTAAGCGAATGGGAAGATGAATTAAAAGAGGCCTTAGGCTTTGCCAAAGGGCACATGTCGCTTTATCAACTGACTATAGAAGACGGCACGCAATTTAAAAC
>DCKW01000011.1 GCA_002320485.1 Micavibrio sp. UBA1664 | reverse complement strand
ACGACAGCGGATGCGTCGCCCAGATTTTCGGCAGAATGCCCGATTATGATTCTGACGCCCTTATCTTGCAACCTTGTAACATTGGCGTTTTCAGAAAGATCAGACCCTTGCAAGTTATAGCCCATATCAAGAAGGATTTCGGCAATACCGCTCATGCCGATACCGCCGATACCGATAAAATGGAGGATGCCGATGTGATGGGGGTTAATTCTCATACTTGTATCCTTTACACGATACCGCCCCTTTATGCCATAGGCATAGCACTAGGCCGTATTATTTATCCCACCCTTTGACCAAGGCAATCGCCAGATTACCCAGCTTGCGCGTCGCTTCGGGCTTAGCGTTACTTCTGGCTGCATCGGCGGCCTGAAAAAGGGTTTGTGGTGATTGCATCAGCTCGGCAAGCTTCGCACTGAGAGATTCTGCACTAAGGTTTTTCTCCTCCATAACCCATGCCCCACCATGTGTTGAGATAGATTCTGCATTCACTTTTTGTTGCTGATCGGCATGATGCGGATAGGGAATGTAAATGGCCGGAACGCCGGCAACCGATAACTCGGCAACGGTACTGGCCCCCGAACGGGCAATTACCAAATGGGTTTTTTTCAAAATCTCGGGCACATTATCGAAAAATGGTTTTAAAGTCGATGAAATCCCTGCATTGACATACGCATCCTGCATGGCCGAAATGTCTTCCTCGTGACATTGCTGGACCACATTTATACGAACACGCAGATTTTCCGGTAATTGAGACAAGGCTTCAGGCACATATTTTGCCATAATTTTGGCGCCCAGCGACCCACCCATTACAAATAAATTGAAAGGCTCGCCTTCATCAGGTGCATTGTACGGATGGGAATAGAGATCGGCAATTTCCGAACGGACTGGGTTACCCGTTACCACCGCACGCATCGCATCTGTTTCATCAAGCGAACTTAAGTCAGGCAGGCTCAGCGCGATACGATCGGCTTTCGGCGCAAGATAAGCATTGGCCTTGCCGAGAATCGCATTTTGTTCATGAATGATCGTTATAATATCTTTTTGTTGGGCTGCAACCATGGGAGGCAGGGATGGGTATCCTCCGAAGCCGATAACAAGGCGGGGTTTATATTTGTTGATTAACTGTCGCGATTTCAAATAACCGCGCCCGAGAAGCGCGATACCTTTTATTTTACTCATAAGACCCGCAGGAATAGTTGATGAAGGAATAACGCAAACCGTCATATCATCATATTTATCCCTCACATATTTTATTGCCCTCTCGTCCGTCAGGAAAACGACGTTGCAATCACGGGAGAGCAAATCCTTCGCCAAAGACAGGGCAGGAAATACATGCCCTCCGGTTCCGCCTGCACATAACATGATTGTCTGTTTTGTCATTATAACGCCTCTTAAATATCTTTTTTTGTCAGGGTCCGCCATGTCGCCCGCTTTCTATCATCGCCTATCCCGCGGGATAAGGCAAGAATGAGCCCCAGACATAAGCCAACGGCTATCAACGAGGAACCGCCATAGCTGATCAACGGTAATGTCATACCTTTTGAGGGTATCAACTGCAATGTCGACCCCATATGGATAAAGCATTGGATCGCCAACATAAAGGTTAATCCTCCGCCACCGAGCATGATAAAAAGCGAGTCCGAGCGCGCAAAATGCGAAAAGAACCGATAGAATAAAAACGCAAATAATCCGACGATCATAGAGGTAAACAAAAATCCCCACTCCTCGCCCATTGCTGTAAAAATAAAATCGGAATGAACATCGGGAACCTGATTTTTGGCCGTCCCCTGACCGGGACCGGTCCCTAAAAACCCGCCGTTCATAAACGCCTCTTTCGAGCGGTCAATCTGGTACGTGTCCGCCCCTTCGGGAAACAGGAACCTGTCAATCCGTGACTGGACGTGATCCAGAATGGCATAGGCCAAGCCAATGCCGATAATACCGATCAATCCCAACACAGCAACATAACGAAGCGGACACCCTGCCAGAAAAATCTGCATCCCGAATACACAAGAGGCCAAGAAAAACATTCCGAAATCCGGCTGCATCAACAAAACAGCGGCCGTGAGCGCATAGAGGACAAGAGCGATCATAATACCCGGAAATTGAGATTGCATTTTTTGCTTACTGAGAAACCATGCGGATAAAAGGATAAAGGCCGGTTTTAAAAATTCACTGGGCTGAATGGAAAACCCTAATACCCTGACCCAGCGCATGGCGCCTTTGATCTCGGTTCCGTGGACAAGGGTCATGATGACACCCATGAAGGCAACGATATACAAAATGGTCGCAAACCGCCACACATCCTTAGGTTTCAGCCACGCCAGTCCTATCATAGCCGCCAGGGCGGGGAATAAAAACATGATATGCCGTACCAGAAAATGGTTGGCATCAAGGCCGATGCGTGTGGCAACGGACGGCCCCGCGCTCCCGACCATAACCACGCCGAATAAAGCCAGCACCAACAATAAACCGAGGCTTAAACGATCAACAGACCACCACCAGCGAATAAAGGCATTACTGCTGCGCGGGGTAAAAATGTTATTCATCGCTCAACCCTTCGACCAATTTAACAAAATGGTCGCCGCGTTCTTCAAAATTTTTGTATTGGTCAAACGATGCGCAAGCAGGGGATAATAATACGACAGGTGCGCCTGATGGCTCACCGCGCATATCCTGTGCAGTTTTGTGCGCCATTGTCAAAGCCTCATCCAGCGTTTCCAATACTTCAACCGGAACCCCGCGCACGCTAAGAAAACGCGCAAAATCCTCAGCAGCCTCTCCATATACAAAGGCATTTTGCACATTACCAAGCTCATCTGCCAGAGGGTTTAGGCCGCCTTCCTTAGGTTGCCCGCCCAAAATCCATATAATATTGCGGAATGCCCTGATTGCGGCGCGCGATGCCTCGGCATTTGTCGCCTTACTGTCGTTAATATAGGGAATTCCGTTAATAACCCGCACCATATATTGACGATGTGCCAAGCCCTCAAAACTTTTCATACGATCAATAATCATATCGTGGTCGACCCCTAGCGCACGGCAAGCCTCATAAGCCGCCAACATATTCTGTAGATTATGCAAGCCTTTCAATTTGGGAACGTCAGTTTGTGTGACAGGCAAATCATCACCAAAAACACTGAATGTGATTGCATCCTCATGACGACTATAAATGTCCTTACAGAAATCATCATCAATAGATAAAATTTTGACCCTAGCATTGGCAAATATCACCTCTTTTGCGGCAACATAATTTTCCATAGTCTCATGCCATTCCATGTGGTCTTTGGTGATGTTTAATAAAACGGCGACATCACATGTCAAATGCGGACTGCGTTCCAGCTGATAGGATGAGAGCTCCAAAACGGTATAATCCATCTTTGGTTTGAGCTCTAACACGGGGGTTCCTATATTCCCGCCCTTTTGCGCCTTGCCCTTTGCATTTAATATATGATGAATCAGCGCGGTAACAGTGGATTTTCCGTTGGTACCGGTAATACCGATCACTTTGGAAGTGGGTTCGGATTGCGCAAATAAATCGATATCGCAAATGACCGGAATATTTTTTTCGACCGCCTGTTGCACCACCGGATGTGAGGGAGGAATACCTGGGGCCATCACCACCGCCTTGATTTTCAACCATGGCGCTTTCTCAGGAAGGCAAAGCAGTGTGCCGTCAAAGGCTGCGCGCCGTTCCTCATTGTCGTCCCATATACGGACATCCGCACCGGATTTCACAAGAGATTTGATCACGGCGGCATTGGATTTTCCCAATCCCACAACGTAATATGTTTTATTTTGTGCAAATGGTAACGATATCATGACTATCTTAGTTTTAACGTAGACAGGCCGATCATGGCAAGAACAACGGCAATAATCCAGAAACGGATTACGATCGTACTTTCAGACCAACCTTTTTTCTCAAAATGATGATGAATAGGCGCCATCTTGAAAATGCGCTTTCCCGTTAATTTGAATGAGGCAACCTGCGCCATCACTGACACCGCCTCCATTACAAATAATCCGCCGATGATCGCAAGTACAATTTCATGTTTGGTAATGACCGCAATCGCACCCAAAACCCCGCCGAGTGCCAACGAGCCAGTATCGCCCATAAACACGGCAGCAGGTGGCGCATTAAACCATAAAAATCCCATCGCGCCGCCAATAAGCGCGCCACATAATATTGCCATTTCCCCTGCCCCTGCCACATATTGTATGCCAAGGTAATCGGCAAATTTAACGTTACCGACCAGATAGGCAATCAACCCGAAAGAGGCCGCGGCAATAGCCACAGGAACAATTGCCAACCCGTCAAGACCGTCAGTCAGGTTCACCGCATTGGACGACCCGATTAAAACGACAAGAGCAAAAGGAACGAAAAACCATCCCAGATTGATAAACAGGTTTTTGAAAAATGGTATGGCCACGGCCATGTCATGTTGCTCAGGCATTGCATAAATAATACCGATGATGGCGGCAGTTCCAATCAGAATTTGGAACAGAATCTTTAAACGTCCGGGTAACCCATCGCTATTTTTCTTCGACAGTTTCAAATAATCATCGGCAAACCCGATCGCCCCGTATCCTGTTAAAACCAGTAAGGCATACCATACATATTTATTGGTCAGGTCGGCCCACATTAACGTTGAAATCACAACAGAAAGCAGAATCATCAGACCGCCCATCGTCGGTGTTCCCACCTTGGCAATATGTCCCTCAGGCCCGTCGGACCGTATAGGCTGACCTTTCCCCTGCTTCGACCTTAGCCATCGTATAAGGCCCGGCGCGATAATAAAGCTGATGATGAGCGAAGTCACAACCGCACCACCCGTTCTAAATGTCAGGTAGCGAAACAGGTTAAAAATTTGAAAGTCCTCGGCCAAGGGGTAGAGCAGGTTATAAAGCATGGATATTTTTCTGAATCAGGTTTGTGTTTTTTTAATGGTAACCCATAAAACGGCTTCGCGCCATAGTGCGTTATATCGCATTTTTCAAAAAAGTTGGCAGGGCAATCATCCTTCTAAATGACCCTCGCGTAAGGAATCGACGATGACCTTCATTTTCGTCCCAAGTGATCCTTTTACCAACACTATGTCCCCCGGTTGCAAGGTACTAACAATGATTGCCGCCAATTCATCGGAGGTAGCAGTTGTCGCTCCCTGCATATGTTCGGGTATTTTCCTGTACAGAGACTCCATATTTTCCCCACACGTATACACTAAATCGACATTGGATTCTTGTAATGGCTGGGCAAGATTTTCATGCAATTCCTGCGACCGCTTTCCCAATTCACGCATATCGCCCAGTACGGCAATACGGCGTCCGTTGCCTGTCGGGTTCATCATTGCCAAAACCTGCAACGCCGCTTTGACCGCAACAGGCGATGCGTTATAGGATTCATCAATCAAGATGACCGGATTATTCCTATCCCCCCAATAAAGTTTTTGGCGCGCGCCACGCCCCTCTATCGGATGAATAGTTTCCAATGCTTTGGCGGCATCCTGAATATTCAAATCTGCAAGCTTTACTGCAAGAAGTGCAGACAACGAATTAATTGCAATATGTTTTCCGGCAATATTTAAATGATAAGAAACATCCTCACCCATGATTGTTGCCTTGATGTGTGTATAGTCGGCATTTGCCGTCGAGGTGGTTAAGCGTGCATCGGATTCAGGGTGTTCGCCAAATGAATATATGTGTTTTATTCCTGACTCTCGAGCATTTGCAACCAGTTCGTCATAATGCGGATTGTCGCGCGGCAATAACGCAATACCGTTTGCATTTATACCGTCGAATATTTCAGATTTTGCATTAACAATTCCGTTTATGCCATTGTTAAAATTTTCAATATGAACTTCAGCAATCGCGGTGATGATAGCCATTGTCGGCTTGATTAAATGAGATAAGGGCGAAATTTCCCCCGCAAAATTCATACCCACCTCGAAAATTCCAACCTCAGTGGATGCGGGCATCGTTGCCAGAGTATAGGGAACACCAATGGCATTATTGTAAGATTTGATAGAGGCATGCACACACACATCGGCTCCGTCAAATGCACTTTTAACCATATCGCGTGTGCCTGTTTTCCCGACCGATCCGGTAATGGCAATCGCTTGACGCAATGAGGGACGCGTCCGGGAGAGCCTTGCCAGATTTTGAAAGGCCTGAAATGTATCAGGCACGATAATTTGTGGAATATCCACGTCAATGAGATGATCGACAATGGCAGCAACGGCACCGTTTGTATACGCAGCCGCAACATAATCATGACCGTCGTGACCACTGCTTGTATATTTTGTCGTTGCAGCATCCCCTTTAAGGGCAATAAACAAATCCCCTTTTTTAACCTCGCGGCTATCCATGGCAAAGCCTGTTGCTTGCCACGTATTACCGTTGGCACACTCGCCGCCTGTGGCATCAATCACTTCTGCAACATGCCAAAGAATTTCACCCATTCTTTTTGTTCTCCATCGCCAGCCGGGTTTCGGTTAAATCATCGAACGGGTGTGTTACATCGCCGATTGTTTGGCCCTGCTCGTGCCCTTTTCCCGCCACCAGCAATACATCACCATCCTGCAATAGATCAACGCCACGTGCGATGGCCTGCCTGCGATCGCCGATATTTTCAGCCTGAGGACATGCAGACAGAATTTCATTACGGATTGCATCAGGTTTTTCCGATCGCGGGTTGTCGTCCGTTACAATGACATGATCCGCCAAAGCGGAAACGATTTTGCCCATTTGCGAACGCTTCCCCTTATCACGGTCACCGCCCGCACCAAACACGCATACAAGTTTACCGCGCACATGCGGTCGCAACGCGGTTAATACTTTTTCCAGAGCATCGGGAGTGTGGGCGTAATCAATATAGGCCGCCCGCCCATTTCTGGAGGCTGCCAATTGCATACGACCTGACACGCCCTTCAGTTTTGCAAGACAATCGAATATAAAATCACTTTCCATACCCAGCATTAGACAACACCCCGCCGCACAAAGTGCGTTATAGGCCTGAAAAAGGCCGATAAACGGCAGGTGAATTGCATATATTTTATCACGATATGAAATTTCTATATCTTGCCCTTCCGCAGTCGGTGTGTGCGATACAAGGCGGAGGGCCGCATCCTTATTTTGACCATAAGTTAACTGTTTATGCCTTAACCTCTGTCCGTATTCGTCATCGATATTAACAACCGCATACCCATCAGCAGGCATAATGTCGTCAAACAAACGTTGTTTGGCGTTGAAATATTCCTCCATCGTTTCATGATAATCCAGATGGTCCTGTGACAGGTTGGTAAAGGCCACCACCTGCGGTCTGATCCCGTCCAGTCTGTATTGATGTAACCCGTGGGAGGAGGCCTCCAGCGCGAGGTGGTTAACCCCCGCCGCCTTTAAATCGGCAAGTAACGCATGCAGTTTAACCGGATCGGGCGTGGTCATTTTGTTTTCACCCTTCACGGTTTGCGAGACAAGTCCAAGCGTGCCGAGAGAGGCCGATTTTAACCCCGCCATTTCAAAAATCTGGCGAATGAAATCCGCAACGGATGTTTTGCCGTTTGTACCCGTAATTGCCACGATATGGGCGGGCCGCACCTTATAAAATTTTGCCGCCATCAAGGCAAATTCACGGCGAGGGTTATCGCTTTCAATCATTGTCACATCATGTCTGATGAGTGTCCCTTTTGGCGCAAGGATATGGGTGGCGCCGTTTAAAATTGCCTGATCGATAAAATCACGCCCATTAAACCGCGTTCCGGGCAAGGCGGCAAATAAATACCCTTTTTTTACGGCGCGACTATCGGCGGTCAAGCCGACAATGTGATCAATAAAATCCGTCATTGCGTATAACTCGCCGGGCTGTATCCTGTGGATTCTTCGGCATCAATATAACGTTCAAGTCCGGCCGTCAGGTTAGAATCCCGCAATTCCGGCGCAATACCGAAAATGCGCGTTATGTCGGTAATAACACTACCTACCACGGGGGCGGCAGTCCAACCGCCGGTCGCATATCCATAAGTATCCTTCGTGCCATGAGGTTCGTCCAGAATGGCCAGAACGGCGTATCGTGGCGCATTAGCAGGAAACACCCCGATAAAGGAAGATAACAGCCTGTTCTTATCATAACCGCCGCGCGCCGACACTTTTTCCGACGTTCCCGTTTTGCCACCGACTTCGTAGCCGGCCACATTGGCTTGCGTTCCTGAGCCGTTAGTTACATTCAAGCGTAAAAGTTGCCGCATTTTATGCGCCGTTGCCGCAGACACTACGCGGCTTTGAATAATATCCTTTTGGTTTTTCGGTTTAATGAAAGACAGCTTTACAAACTTCCCTCCGTTGGTGATGGCAGCGGTTGCCTGTAACACATGTAACGGCGACACGGCGATACCGTGACCATAGGCCGCCGTCAATGTATTAAGATTTCTCCATGGTTGCGGATAAAGAGGAGCCCCCGTAGCAGGGAAATCAACATCGACCTTATCCAGCAATCCCAGATCCTTATAAAAAGCCTTCATAGAGTCTGTTCCGATTGTTTGCGCCATCAGGGCGGAGCCGATATTCGATGAATGAACAAAAACCTCCGGCAATGTCAAAATGCGCTTTTCGGCGTGATAGTCATTAATTGTGAAACGCCCTTCTTTCAACGGTTTTCTGGCATCGAATGTGGTTGAAAACGGATGTTTTGTCGCCTCGATATAATTGGCGGTGGAGAATAATTTAAAGGTAGACCCCATCTCGTACACCCCTAATGCAAAGCGGTTAAATCGTGCATCGGCATCAGCCTTTCCTGCATGATGCGGGTCAAAATCAGGCAACGACACTGCGGCCAGCACTTCTCCTGTTTCTATATCGACCACACCGCCGGTGGCACCTTTTGCCTGGAATTTCTGCATTTTGTCGCGCAAGGATTTGGTAAGGGCGTGCTGCACACGAATATCCATCGAAAGCGTCAGCGGATCGCCCCCTTTTTGCAAGCGATCGTTATATTCCAGTTCCATTCCTGCCAGACCGTTGCCGTCAACAGAAGTATAGCCAATCAAATGCGCCGCGTTTTCACCCTGCGGATAGAAACGGCGCGTTTCGGCCCTGAAACCAAGTCCCGGGGAGCCAAGTGCGTTAATTTTATAATGTTCATCAGGGGTAATGCCACGCTTGATCCAAACAAATCTCCCTTTTTTATCAAGCTTTTCCTGCACGTTGTTAATTTTCAAAATCTCTTCCAGCTTCCTTGCAATAAAGGCTTTGTTTTCGACCAAAGAAGGGTCGGCATACAGGGAAGCGACCTGCAATGTCGTTGCCAATAACACACCGTTACGGTCAACGATATCGGCACGCTCCATAATTTTTTCGCCGCCTGTCATTGAGTATTCATGTTCAGGTTCGTGCGGTTTTTGTATGACGCTTAAATCAAAGAGACGAATAACAACCAATGCCATTAAGACCAGACAAACAGACCGTACAATTTTTAGTCTGGTGCGACCCACCACCAACGCTTCGCCTTTTGCCGAAACAATATGCGCAATATTACGGTTCCATTTGTTTAAAAGGCTCACCGGGCGCCCCCAAGCGTGTCAATGAGGGACGCAAATCCACCGGATTTAGGGGCAGGTTGCGGTTCGCGGTTTACCGGTTCTACTAAAGCGGTTTTTTCAGCAAGCTGCGGTCTTACGACAGGTGAGCTGACTTGTACCTTTTGTACGGCTTTAGGTTTGTGATAAACCGCATTAACCGGTTTTTGCGGGGGTAAAAGTGACATGCCAGCAGGCAAATCCTCGGCAATATGATATGAAACAAGTGCAATTCCTGACTGCCCTTGCGGTAAAGGTTCGGATTGCGCGATCGCAGTTGTAATTTGCTCTATGCGGTCGGGACGGCTTAGATAGGCTAGCTCGGCCTTTAACGCGCGAATGTTCCATTGTTTGGCTAATATATCCTCATCCAGCGCCTGCACATTTTTCTGTCTGTCATACACCTTTTGACTGACAACCATCAGGCACCCTCCCGCCATTATGACGGAAATGCCTAAAAATAGCAGGAAAGCATTATTTTTCAAAAATTTCATACCGCGACCTCCGTCCTGATCGCCGCGCGCAACTTGGCTGAACGCGCACGGGGATTTATAGCGGCCTCCTCTTTAGAGGCAAGCACTGCCTTTCGATACTTCAGTTCATAAGGCTCTGTTACAGCAATATCATTTGCGGCATATTTGTTTTTTGCTTCAATCCTGTCCGAATGGTCGCGCAGGAAATTTTTCACAATTCTGTCTTCAAGAGAGTGAAATGTTACAACAACCAGCCGCCCCCCTGGTTTAAGAATATGGATGGACGCCTCCAGCGCGCGCTCCAGTTCGCCTAATTCATCATTAACCGCAATACGCAATGCCTGAAACGTGCGTGTCGCGGGGTGGATTTTATCCCCTCTTTTGCGCGGGATGGCTTTTTCAACAATTTCCGCCAATTGCAAGGTTGTTTTTATGTCCGCCTCTTCACGTGCGGCAACAATGGCTTTGGCAATGCGTCTGGACTGACGATCCTCGCCATATTTGTAAATCAAATTGGCCAAATCTTCTTCCGCAATCGATGATATAAGATCGGCCGCACTCTCGCCACCGCCCATCCGCATATCCAAAGGTCCCTCGCGCATGAAGGAAAATCCGCGCTCGGCCTGATCAAGCTGCATCGAGGACACCCCTATATCCAGAACGAAACCGTCCACGGTCTGATCAATATGACGGGCAACATTTCCAAATTGATCCTGAACCAACGTCAGGCGCGGGGAAAATTTTTCCGCAATGTCCTGTCCGGCCTGTATAGCCGTCGGGTCACGATCTATGGCAATAACCGAGCATTGCGCGGCGTTTAAGATAGCGCTGGTGTATCCTCCCGCCCCGAATGTTCCGTCAACATAGACCTCACCATCCCGCACCTGCAAAGCGTCCAGAACCTCGTTCATCATTACCGGAATATGGGGTTGCCTTTCACTCATTGGCCTCCCCTTTCGGCAATGTCATTTTTTTGGATTGTACGGCATCACGTGCGGCAGATTTTCTCGCTTCTAGAGTATCAGGGTTCCATATCTGGAATTTTTTACCTAGTCCGACAAAGGCAACCTGATCGGTTATACCCGCGTAATCGGCAAAAGCTTGCGGAAGCATGATGCGCCCATCACCATCAAAACCAAGTTGCATTGATTCACCAAATAAAACGGTCGCCAGTTCATCATGGTCGTCAGAAAAAAATGCAAAATTATCGTCCATTCGCGCAGACATAGCCTCCATGGCCGACATGCCAACACCTTCGATTGTCTTTTGCGTATAGGAACGGAATAACACTACACCTTGAAATGCCTCACCGGATAACGCGGCACGAAACCCAGAGGGCACGGACACGCGCCCCTTTTTATCCACTTTGTTTATTGTTGTAGAAAGGAATAACCCCACGGTTGCAATCCACCGATTATTAATTTTGTTCGAACCTCTGCTCTCACACGCTGATCACATGGGGGCATCAAAGGGCCCTTAAGACGCCCCCATGATCATGTGTGGATATATATGGGATAGCATGGGATTGTACGGGATGTCAATTTTTAACTGATTTTTTATTACATTTTATTCACACCTACCATGCAAACAATATCTAAAATATGTAAAATTTATGAAAAATAAATTTTATCTTTAGATTTTATATAAATCATTGAAAAACAACAATTTATTTGACATTTACTTTATTGATATGTAAATTTATAAGAAATCAGGGTTTAAAGGGATAATAAATGGTAACTCTTTTAGCAATTATATGTTTTCTCAGCTTTGCAGGATTTCAAATTCCAGTAATCATGGCGTTTTCAAACACACGGAAACTGATTATTTTGACAAGCTCAACAATTAAAACAGCCAAAAAACTTAGAAACAACCGCAGTATGCTAAGCCTGTCGTTTCAAAAATCTGTCGTTCATCACCATATTAATTAATAAACATATGACGGAAGGCCTGTAAGCCGGATTTTGTACCGCCAAGACGGTGACAACCATTCATCTGCATCGTCTGTTACCAGACGATTGTAGCACCCTACCCGACCCCCGACGCGAAGACCGTCATATGGGGGTCCTATTTGGGCTTGCATCCGACAGGGTTTACAATGCCGTTTACGTTACCGCAAACGCGGTGGGCTCTTACCCCGCCTTTTCACCCTTACCTGTATTTGCATACGAGGCGGTTTGTTTTCTGTTGCACTTTCCCTCGGGTTACCCCGGGCGGGCGTTACCCGCTGTCGTTTCTTCGTGATGTCCGGACTTTCCTCCCGCGGTAATGGCAGGCGGCTGTCCGGCCTTCCGTCTCATGTTAAGAACAGATTTGCCAAAATCAGGGCCGAATTGCAAGATTTTCTTGTATTAGCCTTTGCCACGGGAACAGATGCCCCGGGTCACGCTTGCGATCAGGCGCAATATCGGAATGTCCTAAAACCAGATCAGGACGAATTGGATAAATGCTATACAAATCCCTGATGAGCTTAAGAAGGCTTTCAATTTGCACATTTGGAAAATCCCTATAACCATGCTCATATCCAGGGTTAACAAGTTCAATTCCTATTGAAAAATCATTAAAATTTTCCAAATCCTTCCATTTGGATAGACCTGCATGCCATGCGCGATAGCGGGTTTCAACATGTTGGTAAACCGTGCCCTCCTCATGAATCGTATAATGCGCGCTAACTTGGGAATGCGGATCACATAATCTTTGCAATGCGTCCTCAGCCGATTTCATGCCTGTGTAATGAATGATGAGTGATGTTATAGCCATTCCCGCAGGACGATCATTGTAATTAGGGGAGGGCATGTAAATCATAAAAAATAAGATAACATTTGAACTGTCTTCCCCCAATATCATTTTTATAAGAAAAGATAACAAAAAAGATAAATGATGACTTACAATATCGGCGATACAGTGAAATGGAACTGGGCCAACGGTACGGGCAAAGGAAAAATCGAAAAAACATACACCAAACGCGTCACCCGCAAAATCAACGGCAGTGATATTACGCGTGATGCAGATAATGATAACCCGGCATATTACATCAAACAGGATGATGGCGGCGCGGTGTTAAAATCCCATTCCGAACTTGAGAAATCCTGATATTTCAATCGGAAGGGGTTGTCAAAATAGCGGTCGCATGGGGCGTAGCCAGATATTTCAAGAATACCGCTTCACATTTGCGCAATCCTGATTGATTTTGATTTTTCAATTCCAGCCGATCGAATTCTCCTGTTTTGGCAATATCCACCAGCCCCGGATGTATGTAACTCGATTGCAATACCGCCGGTGTATTACCTGTTTTTTCAGAGATTGCCCCCAAAACATCCTTTAAAATTATCTTTCCGTTTTTGCGACGTTTTAAAATTTCATTCAAAAACATACAGCTGAATCGCCATGTGCGGAAATCCTTTGCCGAGTATTCTTCCCCGAAATGTGCTTTGATAGTTTGGTTGATATGGGTGGAGGTAATTAAACCGCCCTCATGCTGAAATAATGCCTGCCCGTGCAATTCCGAGCATTGCTCCAAAACATCCACTATAAAACGATCCGAGATGGTCTGGGTAATATCGACCCCTCCCTTGCCGCGATAATTGAGCTCAATTTTACCTTCGCTTATATCAACCTGATCCGTTTGTAATGTGGTTAATCCGTAAGTTTTGTTTGCTTTTGCCGATTTGGAACTTCCGATACGGATACCGGTGCTATCAAGGATGCGGAACATCGCGGCAATGATCATTATTTTCGGCTGATCTTCCTGCTTAAGCTGTACAGATATTTTCCGCCTGAAGGACGGTAACTTTCTCGCAAAATCCGCCAAAGAACCGAATTTGGTTATATCCCTTATAATATCCCAGTCATGATGATAGAAATATTGTTTTTTAAGACTGGAATCACACCCTATGGCCTGAATATGCGCGTTGGCAACTGACGCATAAAAGACATCCGTATACGCCGGCGGCACGGCAATATCATACAATCGTTGTTTTTCTTTTTCACATTTTATTAAACGTTTATTTTCATCATAAAAACAAAAACCCTTCCCCTTCTTTTGGCGGGAGATCGTAAGCTCATCCTCGCCTACATGTTTGAGATTAAAATTTTTAAGAGTATCCGGATCCAGGTCGTCATAATGAATGATTGTCATGTTGGATAAAACAGACCAGAATGAAAATGGTTCTTTATCATGTGAACTTATTTAATTTCAGTGCGTTATGTAAGGCAGGAGACATATATGAAGGCAACAAAATTTTCACAATATCTGCAACATAGGGAAGAGTTACAGTTCGTAGACCGCCCGCATTGGATTTATGTTGTTGAAGCCGGAATTTGGGCAACCCTCATTATTTTAGGAGGGTTTTGGGTTCATAATTGGCTAGGCACAAACTTTATAACACCCGGCTTGAGGGCAGAGACAGCCGGCCTACAATCAATGACTTTAAAATTAACGGCGTATGCCGCCCTTTTTGCAAAATGGGGCGCCCTGCTATATGCCGTTATTTACTTTATTAATCGCGTAATATTTTACCTAAGCACATTTGTTTTCGCGTCCGACAGGCGGCTTTATTACAAAACTGGCATGGTGCGTGTGCAGGTTTTCGAGATTGCGTTTGAGGAAATCCGTAAAACAGATATTAACTACGGATGGTTCGGGCGATTTTTAGGATATGGCAAATTGATGCTTGATGCCCGCTTTGTCGAGGATGAAGACCTTCCCTATCTGCATAAGCCTGAAACATTCGGAAAATTGATTCATTATAATAATGATCTTTCACAGGATATTAACCTAAGCATGGTGACCAACGAATTAAGAAAAGGCAATGCACGGAAAGAAAAAATCGTTACGACTGCCGAAGTCCATGATGAAATTGACCCGATGCATGACCAGATGGATGCCGTTCATTATAAGTATCCGACCGAGCGTGACTGCGAGGAAAGACACGAGAAAAAACATAAAGAAGAAATGGAAGAAACATTACATCGCGATTTTGATGAAGCAACAGAAAAAGAAACGGATGATGACGATCCTCATTACAGAAAACCTGTTAATACATCATCTTCCTTTTTAAAATCATAAGCGGCAGCATTTTATAGTTATGCCTAAAAATAAAATTATTGAAGAAAATCTAAGTCTTACGTCCCCGACAATTTATGAAATCATCGTACAGGAAGGCCGAGAAGAGCTGGAGAGACCGCCCAGCTCTCTTCTGTTTTCAGGGATAGTTGCGGGAATTTGTATGAGTTTCTCGCTCTACACGATGGGATATCTTTCCCTGCTGACCGATAATCAGGCATTGATTGCAATGGGCTACACAATTGGTTTTCTCATGGTTTCTAAGGGCCGTTTCCAGCTTTTTACCGAAAACACCATCACCGCTATCCTCCCCGCCCTGAACTCTTTCTCGCTTAAAACATCTTTATGTACCGC
>DCKW01000100.1:4358-29045 GCA_002320485.1 Micavibrio sp. UBA1664 | reverse complement strand
TGCATAGGATACGGCCTTTTGCCCCGCTGCAGTCGGAATAATGTTTTTTCGGCTGCGTTCAAATAATGCCGTATTCATTTGCCGTTCCAATTCCTTAATCCCTAATGACAAGGTGGATTGCGTCACATGGCTTTGCAATGCCGCTTTGGAAAAGGATTTTTCCTCCGCCAAGGCAACAAGATATTGAAGATGTTTCATAGAATAGGTCATTTTATTTATCAATGTTCTTAACATTTTAATATTGGTTTTATCAATATTAAAAACAGGCAAACTCAATTTGATTTGACCCTACGAAATATGCGACACAAGGCGTGAGAAAACCCAGAAATCATTAAAGGAGATAAAGATATGATGTTAGGTGTAGGCGAACAATTCCCCGAATTCGAAGTGACTGGCGTTAAACCGCAATTCATGAATCATGAAGAAAACGGACAGAGCGCGTTTGAAACGCTGACTCAGGACAGTTTCGAAGGCAAATGGAAAATCTGGTATTTCTATCCTAAAGATTTCACATTCGTGTGCCCGACTGAAATTGCCGAATTTGCAAAATTGAATGATGATTTTGCCGACAGGGATGCAATTGTACTGGGTGGTTCATCCGATAATGAATTTTGTAAATTGGCATGGCGCCGCGATCACAAGGATTTGAACAAATTGAATAGCTGGATGTTTGCCGATACCAACGGCACGTTGATTGACAATTTGGGAATTCGTGAGGATTCAGGTGTGGCGTACCGCGCAACATTTATCGTTGATCCACATGGTGTTATTCAGCATGTGTCTGTTAATAACCTTAATGTAGGTCGTAATCCAAAAGAAATTTTGCGGGTTTTAGATGCTTTACAATCTGATGAACTTTGCCCTTGTAACCGTCCGGTGGGTGGTGATGTTATTAACATGCAGGAGGCGGCTTAATGTCGATTGATACACTCAAAAACTTGGTTCCTGATTACGCAAAGGATTTGAAATTGAATCTTGGCTCTCTCGCCAATGAAGAAGAGTTGAATGATCAGCAAAAATGGGGAACGTTCATGGCGTGTGCTTTGGCCGGGCGTAATGAAACCGTTATCCGTGAAATCGCCCAAGAGGCTAGTCAGCATCTGTCTGAATCTGCAATGCAGGCGGCGAAATCTGCGGCGGCCATTATGGCGATGAACAATGTCTATTACCGTTTTGCCCATATCGCAACATCAAAGGATTACATGAGTATGACTGCGAAATTACGTATGAATGTGATCGCCAACCCAGGCGTTGACAAAGTTGATTTTGAATTATGGTCACTTGCCGTTTCCGCGATTAACGGATGCGGGATGTGCATTGATTCTCACGAGAAACAATTATTGGATCACGGGATGACAAAATCACAAGTTCAAGCTTCTGTACGTATTGCCGCAACAATTCAGGCTATATCGGCGGTAATGGATGGAGAATCTGCCATGAACGTTGAGGAAACTCTGGCTCAAGCTGCATAAAATACAATTAACAATTTAACAGTTTAAAAGGCCGGCTTATGCTGGCCTTTTTTTAAAGAAAAACTTTATAAAAATAACAAAATTTAGTTGCAAATAATCATTTATATGTATATTTTCTCTCCAATGAATATTCGGACGTTGCATAAAAATATCGCAAAAACGGCTTTTTCGCTGGCCAATGCTGTTTGGTATTCTCAAAAATCAAAATATATCTGCCGTCGGGCATTTGATCTTGCAACCGTGGCAATTGTAAGCCCCATCGCGGTTCCGATCATTGCCGTGACCGCCTTGTCAATAAAGCTATGTAATGGCCAGTCACCGTTTTTCTCGCAAAACCGTATTGGTTATAATGGCCAAAGCTTTCAAATTCACAAATTAAAAACCTATGATGATGAGGGTAATCTTTTAAAATGCGCCCAAATTGCCCGTCGTTCCAAATTGGATGAGTTACCTCAGTTATGGAATGTGGTGAAGGGTGAAATGTCGTTGGTTGGCCCGCGCCCGCATCTACCTGATGAACCGATATCGCATTTGCCGTGGCGTTTGCAAATGATGCCGGGTATAACAGGATTGGGGAAAATTGGCGGCGGTAATGCGATCGGCCATACAGAGGAAGCGGTTTTTGATCGCCGCTATAAAAAACAATGTGATAAAGCCGGACTAGGGCGCTTTATTACAATGAATGCCGGATTGGTCATCGCAACGCCTCTTGCCATAGTGAAACAGCGGAAAAACGCCGTTTCTTATCAGGATGCGGGACACGGAACCGAGTTGCAATTCGGTCAAAAAAACAACCGACGCCAGCCTAAGCCTTCGGTTGTTTAGGGCGAGGTGTTTTTGATTTCGACACTTTAGCGGGGCTTGGTGTTTTCTCGATAAGCACACGGTGCGGGAATGGAATTTCAATTCCGGCTGCCTTAAATGCATCCCATAGACCCAGCATAATTTCCCCCTTGGTGTTGGTTACGCCGTTTTCGGCATCCTCAATCCAGTATCTGAGAACGAAATTAAGGGAGCTGTCCCCAAATTCAACAAGATGACAGACAGGTTTTGGTTCCTCCACAACACGTTTGGCTTTTGCGGCTACTTCTATGGCAATTTGCCTGACCTGATGCGGGTCCGAGGCGTAATCTACCCCGAATTTGGTTTCCACCCTGATTTTCTTATCGGTGAATGACCAGTTAATCACCGGCTGGGTAATAAAATCCTCGTTGGGAATAAGGTATTCTTTGTTATCACGTGTGATAATGGAGACATAACGTGCGCCTAACTGATTGACCCAACCAAAAGCACCGTTATTGTCACGCATTTCAATGACGTCACCGGGTTTGATGGATTTGTCGATAAGCAGCAACATTCCTGAAAACAAATTGGAAATAACCTTTTGTAGACCAAACCCGATACCAAGACCAAGCGCACCGCCGAAAATGGCAAGGGCGGATAAATCAATTCCTGACATTGTAACGCCGATCAGAATTGCCAATCCGACCAGGGAAACCTTGATAATTTTAATCAGCAGGACGCGTGCCGAAGGGGTTAGATCTGTTGCCCGCTGCAATGATCGCTCTGCGGAACTTGCAAGAATTCGGGTCAACGTCCAAAGGATAAAAAAGGCGACAATGATTTTCACGAGGGTAAGAAGCGAAAATCTGTATTCGCCAAAATCCATACCCACTGCGTTTAAGGCCATCGTTGTTTCAGGCATGACCCCCAGAATGGAGAGTGCCGCCACGATCCAGCAAAACATGGCGACGCTTTGTCGGATGAAATTATTTTGGATAATTTGTGCTAGCAAACGAATAATAATCCAAGCAAACAGAAGCTTAGACGCCGCCGCTAAAATAATTATTTTTACATCGGGAAAAAACGATGGGGTAATGATTTGTGATAGGCCCAATATAATGAGTGCGACCAAAGGAAAAAGCAATTTGGTAGAGTTTTTTAACATACGGTTGATGCGGTACGATATATTAAGCCTGTCAATAACCGACATAAGCGTTGGTCTTATAAATGTGCGAACCAATGACCCGAGTACAAGTGCAAAAAATATTATCAGCAAAGGTATCCAGTAATTTATATCGTAAAGAATGTTTTGAATATTGCCGTAAAAGCTTGTGGCCAGCTCCTTTGTATTTTCCAGCGAAATTTCGGGCAGGTCAAGGTTGATATCATCTAATGCAGGCTTATTATCATTGCTCATAATATAATTATGGTCATAGTTGTGCCAAATTCAAGAAAAGGATGGTTTTATGAGATACTTACACACAATGGTTAGAATAAAAAATATCGAAGACTCCCTCGATTTTTACTGCAATCATTTCGGGATGAAAGAATTCAATCGTCTAGAAAACGAAAAGGGACGCTTTACACTTATTTTCTTATGTGCCCCTGATGATGAGGTAAAGGCCAAAGAAAACAAAGCGCCTTTGCTTGAGCTAACGTATAACTGGCCAAAGGACGGCGAGGCTGAGGAAGGCTACAACGGTGGCCGTAATTTCGGGCATCTCGCTTATCGTGTCGAAAATATTTATGAAACATGTCAAAAATTGATGGATGCAGGGGTTGTTATTAACCGTCCTCCACGCGACGGTCATATGGCATTTGTGAAATCGCCTGATGATATTTCCATCGAAATATTACAGGAAGGCGAACATCTTGAGCCTCAAGAACCTTGGGCTTCCATGGAAAATAGCGGCAGTTGGTAGGCAGATTAATTTTTAGCCAATGCGAGGGTTTTTATTCTCAGATCTTTTGTAACCATCTCGGCATCCATACCATCAAATACGGATGCCGGAAAAGGGTTGCCAATTCTGATTTTGACTTTTGCCTTACGCTTATTCATTAATTCGTAAATAACCAGCGACCGTGTGATTGTAAAAAACTTTGCCAGTGCGGCCAATCTGAAAATACGGCTGTTTTGTCCTTCAAAAAAAACGGGTAAAATCATTAAGGGTTTATCTCCGCGCGGTTTGGTTTTAAGGATAAAATGGCCCGCTAATGGCTGCCAATCCCAGTCCTTGCAAGACTCTCCCCATTTGCGGGGGCGGGCAAGGCGTCCTGCAGGAAATATGCTGATGCATTTGCCGTCGCGCAACATTTCCATAGCCTCGCGGATCGCCCGATTATTTTTACGCGTCCCTTCTGCGGATTTACTGTCATCTATTGCGATTAACCAAGGGACCATCGGTTTTGCTTTGGTGAGGACTTCATTGGTCAGAATTTTGAAATCATTACGGCTTTTAAACAGAATATGGTTCATCAATAATCCATCCAGAATACCAAACGGATGGTTCGCCACAACAATTAAAGGGCAATCTGCCGGAATATCCTGCGGCTTGTTCATGGTATAATGAATATCAATATTCAATCCTTCCAAAGCATAATCAAAAAAAGGTTTTTGGGGGTTCGCCTCATATTTGTTATGGACTGCTTTGTAGGCTTTTTCCAAAGATAGTCGGCCCGTCAAATATTCCAGACTCGATATAAAGGCGCGTTTTATCCATGGCCCTTGATTTGAATAGGTTATCGGCTCGATAATTGACATGGGCGGGAGTGTATAAGGAGTTGGCTTGATTTTGCAATCGATAATTATATTTTTTGACTTTTAGGGTGATATCTGATTAATGTAGCAATTCTATGACGGCAGCATATAAAAACAACAACAAGCAAAGCACTGCGGGATACTCATGAAAGTATGGATTTTATACGGGGATGATATTGACTCGACGGCGGACCTCGCCTTTGAAATGAGACGTTTTCTATCCGAAGGAGAGAAAATGGGACTTGAGGTGAAGGCCTTTAAACCCAATCAATTTGACCTTTTGGTGACAGAGGAAAAAAGAGATCAAATCATCATTGACGGTAAGTGGACGGATTTGCCCGATTTTATTTTTCCGTATTTCAACCACTCCGATCACAGTTATTTCTCGCTGGCGATTGTACGCCAATTTGAAAGAATGGGTGTGAATGTATTTAATAATGCCGATACGCTTGAGCGTGTGCGCGACAAATTGCATGCCCACCAGATTTTGGCAGAGGAAGAATTACCGACACCGGATACAATGTTAGCCAAATTCCCGGTAAATGTTGAATTGGTCGAGGAAACACTTGGTTTTCCGCTCATTGTTAAAACATTACACGGGGCATTGGGGTCAGGTGTTTTCCTGATCGAAAATGCCAAATCCTTTGAAGATCTGATGACGCTTGTGCATGAGACCCAACCTAATATTCTTATGATTTTTCAAAAGTTTATTGCGTCTTCCAAAGGTAGGGATTTAAGAATTCTTGTGGTTGAAGGTAAGGTTATTGCCGCCATGCAGCGCACTGCCAAGGCAGGCGATTTCAAGGCTAACTTCTCGCAAGGCGGATCTGTTGCGAAATTTGAAATTGATAAGAAGGCCGCCGATATTGCGGTCAAAACGGCGGAAGCATTAAATATTCAGGTGGCGGGAATTGACCTTTTATTCACTGATGACGGCTACACAATTTGCGAGGCCAATACATTTCCCGGCTTCAAAGGTTTGGAAAAGGCTACAAACGTCAATGTCCCTGAAGCAATTTATAACGCTATGCTTGATCATATGCGCAAGAAAAATCCCCCAACATTGGTCAAAAAGCTTTTAGGTGCCTAAAAGCTTTTAATTTTCCTTTTATATATCTTTAGCGAAATCCGGTTGGTGCGCGTTCGGCGATTTGTGTCTGGTCGCGTCCGGAAATGCGGTGAATGGCCATGCCGCGTTCGGTCATACCGTTACTATTAAAACGGAATACACCGTCTACACCGTTAAAACCGTTACTGTTTAACAAATCTGCTGTCGTGATTTGGCCGCCGCGTTGTTTTAACAATACAATAGCTAATGCAGTAGCGTCGTAACCGAGAGAGGATAGACGTTGTGGAGTCTGCCCGTACACAGTTCTGTACTGGGCTACAAAATTGCGGCGCGTTTGTGTGGAAGGGGCGGCATAAAGAGCACCGCGCATCAAAGGATTTGAGGTAACATTCGTGTCATCCCATAAACCCGCACCCAGCCAGGCAACATTTGTAGCGGACAGGCCGTTATTGGTAAGGGCCTGGGCAAGTGAAACCATTTGAGGATTACCGACAGGCATAAGCAAGGCATCAAATTGTCCTTTGGCAGATGCTAGCTGTTGGGCAAGGACATTGACATCGGAAGCCGGGCTTAATTGTACTTTTTGAACAATTGACAAACCGTTTGATGATGCGGTTTTTTCAAATGCCGTTGTGATTTCTTGGGCATATTGATTTTGCGGAATGATTGCCACAATACGATTGAGTTTATGGCGACCGGCATATTGCGCCAATCGCTGACCCTGATCATATGGCAGTATACCCACGGTGAAAACATTGCCGCCTGTGCGTGCACTGTCGGTTGTAAAGCCGATGACATTTAGATTATGCTGACGCGCCATTTTACCGGCCTGATCTACGTTATCGGCTAATACAGGGCCTAAAACCAATTTTACATTGTTACGGATGGCTTTGGTCATCGCATTGGCAGTTCCTGTTGGCGTCCCTTGTGTATCAAAGGGCACAAGTTCTACCGAAGGGTCTTTCATATCAAACAATGCCAGTTGGGCGGCATTTAACAAAGACTCGCCAATCTGGCTATGAGGGCCGGATAAAGGTAACAAAATTGCAACTTTATTGGTTTGAACAGATGGCTGTCTCGGCAAGAAAGGGGGTTGCTGCGGAGCAGGGGTTACTTGTTCTTCGGATCTGACATAAGGATCAAAGGCACCGGACCGTGTGGTCGCGGTTTGTGGGCCGCAACTTGCTAACAGCACGGTAAAAGCCAAAAGAATAAAAGTAATGCGCGACATTCAAAACCCCTTTAAAGTAAATTTTATGACAGTTAATGACCCTAAAGTGTTTCATATCAGGAATCCAGAGGAAAGCAATCTTTGTTCAGGACTTTATCTGGTTCCAACCCCGATCGGTAATTTGCGTGACATTACCTTGCGGGCATTGGACGTATTACAGGCCTGTGATGCGGTGATTTGCGAGGATAGCCGTGTGACGGGAAAGCTTCTCAAGGCTTACGGTTTGGGTGGTAAGCGGAAAATTATCTATAATGATCATGCGGATGACGAGACTAAAGAAAACATTTTAAATATGATGGCATCCGGAAAAATTCTGGCATTGGTCAGCGACGCGGGAACACCAATGATTTCCGATCCGGGCTATAAACTGGTGCGCGATTGTACTGATCGGGGGTTATATGTCACGGCATTGCCCGGTGCGAATGCGGTTTTACCCGCATTGCAATTATCGGCGATGCCGACGGATAAATTCATGTTTGCCGGTTTCCTTCCTTCAAAAGATAAAGGTGTGCGCGATATATTCACATCTTATAAAAACAGGGATGAAACCATGATATTTTACGATTCCCCTAAACGTGTGGCGAAAACCCTCGCTATTTTGTCTGATATTATGCCGGATCGCGCAGTGGCGTTGGTGCGCGAAATATCAAAATTATACGAGGAAGTCTTTCGCATGAAGGCTGGAAACCTCGCAGATCATATTGCCGATAATCCCGTTAAGGGAGAAATTGCGTTGGTAATTCATGGGAACACATCTGCGGAGGCATCTGCCGATAATGGCGATTTGGAAAAACGTATTGGGGAAGAATTTGCCAAGGGGCGGTCAGTCAAGGATATATCGGTATTGCTTGCTATGGAAACAGGTTTGAAAAAAAAGGATATTTACGAGCGTGCGCTGGATATCAAGCAAAACAACACATTATAATCGCGGCAAATGGGCGGAATATTACGCGGCTGTTTATCTGCTAGTGAAAGGCTACCGTATTTCGGAATTTCGCTATAAAACAAAAGTCGGTGAAATTGATATTGTCGCCCGAAAACGAAATACAATTATATTTGTAGAGGTAAAATACAGGCAGGACGAGGAAAAAGCCTTAACTGCGGTCGTGCCGCAGGCTCAAAAAAGAATTCGCAGGGCCGCCGAACATTATTTAAATTTCAAAAAATCAAAAGAATCACTTAACGTCGGGCAGGAAATCAGATTTGATGTGATTGGTATAACAAAAAATTTTTCAATAAGGCATATAGACAATGCATTCTAAAACGCTTCCTTTCCTCGGTTTAATCGTCGCTCTTTTCAGTTTGAACGCATGCACGGCTCTCGGGCTGGCAACCGGTGCCGGTGCAGTCGGCGGTATTGCCGCCGCACGTGAAGGCGGTTTGTCACAATCGACAACCGATGCCCGCATTAAGCTTGAGATTAACGATTTATGGCTGAAATATGATTTTGAAGCCTTCCGAAAGTTAAGCACGACTGTCGAACAAGGCCGTGTTCTGGTAACGGGGGTTGTGCAGGATCCTGATCAGCGCGTTGAGGCCATTCGTCTGGCATGGCAACCGAAGGGGGTTGTGCAGGTTATTAACGAGGTTCGTGTTGAAAATAGTGACGGGATCACTGGCTTTGCCCGTGATACGTGGATTGCAGGAAACTTAAGAACAAAATTGATATTTGATCGCGATGTCCAGTCAATTAACTATTCGATTGATGCAGTGCAAGGAACCGTCTATCTGATGGGGATTGCGCAGGATCAACGGGAGTTGAATAAAGTGGTTTCCCATGCCCGCAATACAAACTATGTGAAACAGGTCGTGTCTTATGTGAAGCTTGCCGGTGAGCCGGTCGCAGGAACGGCAAACGCATCAGTAAACAACCCGCAAGGGGTTGCGGCAACGGCGACCGTCAGACCGGTGGCGCCATCCAATAACACTCAATACGGCACACCGGTTGCACCAAGTGATCCTTATGGAATGGATGCCAATTACTCCTATGATAATAATGGATATGGGTCGGACTATAGCGGTGGGTACGATAATAACGATTATATTGGCGGCGGTTATGATAATACGCCGACCCCACCCCGTTCCAATGAAGTTTATAGCGAGCCGCTTTACTAGGATTGCTGAATGACAGATCCGTTTCTTTCTGATGTCGATGCTTCCCTTTATTTGCAACAAGCGGGAACATTGGCAGATGAAGAAATCGATATATTTGAATGTGCGCTGGCGTTCTCCCTCCTCGATAAACCGCAAACGGATATTGCGCTATATCGTCACTATTTCCAAAAAATGCATAAAACATTATCGAATGATTTTGAGGCTTTATGTTCGCAACGAAACAGTGATGATGTGACCGTACAATCAGAAGCCTTGGCAAACACCATGGCAGGCGAAGGCTACCGCTCCGATGACGAGACATATGACGATTTTGATAACATCAATCTCTTTACAGTGATTGATCGGAAGCGGGGATTGCAAATTTCCTTATGTATTATTGCCATTTCGCTGGCACGTTCGGCAGGATGGCACGCAAAAGGGGTTAATTTTCCCGGCCATTTTCTGATGCGGCTTGACCATGATGGGCAACGACTTTTGCTAGACCCCTATAATGAATTTACGGATATGGGCGCAAAGGATCTTCGTGATATTCTGAAACGGACCATCGGAGAGAGGGCCGAACTTTCGGCGGATCATTATGCCCCTTGCACGAATCGGGACATTTTGCTCCGATATCAAAATAATATTAAATATCGCCTGATCGATGCCGAAAAATATGACGAAGCGCTTGAAGTGGTGCAGCGTATGACGCTGGTTGCACCCGAGGATCTAAGGCTTATCCTCGATAAGGCTGTTTTATATGCACGAATCGGCCAGACAAAGGCTGCAATTGATTCTGCCAAATATTATCTGGAAAGGGTAAAAAGCCCGCAGGATAAAGCTGAGGCCGCAGCGTTTTTGCGTGAATTACAAAACTTGTTAAATTAAAAAATAATCAACATATTTAACAGAGTGATTAAATATGGCGGAAACCGTCATCCTGTCTGTCTCATAAAGGTTTTTGCCGCAAAAAAGCCTTATAATTTCACTTGATTAGGGAACATATTTGTACCATCCTCAGTTTGTTAACAAATATTTAACAAAGGAGTCATATAAATGCGTGTTAATCTTCTTGTGGCTGTTGCAGCCCTTTCACTATCCTTGGCGGCATGTTCTTCCGATGAAGAGCTAAAGCCTTATGGTGATGAACTTTTCCCTAATGAGGCCGGTTATGACCAGTCTGTGCCAGGTGCCCCTGTGGATGGCTATGACGCAAGCGGAATGAACTACGGCAATGCCACACCTGGTTCTCAGGAAGATTTGGCTGTAAACGTGGGTGATCGCGTATTTTTTGCGTATGACAGTTTCTCACTGACACCGGAAGCAACGTCACAACTTGAGCTTCAGGCACAATGGTTGAACCAATATCCTTCTGTTAACGTTGTTGTCGAAGGTCATGCCGATGAGCGTGGAACACGTGAATACAACCTTGCCTTGGGTGAGCGTCGTGCGACAGCCGCGAAAAACTATTTGGTTTCTCTAGGTGTTGATCCACGTCGTGTTTCGACAATCTCTTACGGTAAAGAGCGTCCTGAAATGGTTGGTTCTAATTCCGAGAGCTGGGCGAAAAACCGTCGTGCTGTAACAGTAGTACAATAATTTAGAGACCGATGCGTTCACGATTAATAACTTTATCTGTAATAGGGGCGTTACTTGTAGCGACCCCTGTTGCTGCTCAACAAAACAATAGTGCGGTAAATGCCCGTCTGGACAGAATAGAGCGGGAAATGCAAACCTTAAGCCGCTCTGTCTTTAAAGGTGATGTCCCGCCCCCGCAAATTGCGACACAAACAGATTCACGACAATCGGCACAAGTCGAGGTTCGCCTGAACCAGCTTGAAGAAAGTCTTCGCCGGTTAACGGGTATGGTTGAGGAAAATAGTTACCGCTTGCGTCAATTATCGGAATCCGCGGCGGCTAGTAATAATAGTATGAACAATACATATCAGAATGATTCCGGATCGGCTAATAGTGGCATTGCGCCAAACGCCCCTCAGACGGGGGGCGAGCCGACATCATTATCCAATGGCGGAAGTAGTGAGCCATATCAACTCGGAACGTTGAACAATCAGGCCACAACCGCGGCCGGTATGTATGATGAAGCGTTTTCCTATTTACAGCGCAATGATTACTCCACCGCACAAATCAAATTTCAGGATTTCATTAATAATTATCCCGATGACACATTGGTTGCCAATGCCAAATACTGGTTGGGTGAAACCTATTATGCCCGTGGCGAATATCAGGATGCCTCACGCGCGTTTGCCCGTGCTTTCAAAGATCATCCGGACGGACAAAAGGCGCCGGATACATTGTTGAAACTTGCGATGTCTTTAAACGGTCAAAATATGACGCAAGAGGCATGCCTGACGTTAACAGAACTCACGAACAGATTCCCTAATGCGTCTTCAGCCGTTAAAACCAAAACAGCAGAAGAACAACAAGCATACGGATGTAATTAGAATATCCCATTCATTGCGGGCTCAAAACGCAGTGCAGGGATAGGCGCCTACAATGATAATGGAATTTGAAATCCCATCCGAAGAAAAAAACATTGCCGTCGCACTTTCAGGCGGGGGCGATTCAATGGCGTTGGCCCATATGATGTGCACATGGGGCTCGCTAAATGGTCGCACAATTCACCTTTTGACCGTAAATCATAATTTGCGGCCCGATTCAGCTCGGGAAGCAGAATGGGTGAGGCAATGCGTTATAAATTTTCCTAACTCTATTCATCATATTTTACTATGGGATTTCGATGTAAAACCGGATATGGCAATCATGGAAAAGGCACGGGAGGCTCGATATGATTTAATGACAGCGTATTGTCAGCATCATAATATAAAAACATTGGCAATTGCGCATCATGCCAATGATCAATTGGAGACTTTCTTGTTTCGACTTGCCAAAGGGTCGGGGTTGGACGGTCTTGCCGGGATGGAGGAATGGCGCACACGGGATACTATCAGGCTTTATCGCCCTTTATTGCAAATGGGGCATGATGATTTGATTGAGTATTGCCGCCATCATAATCTGGAATGGATCGAAGACCCAACCAATATAAATGAAAATTATGCCCGTCCGCGCTTACGCCAGACGTTGGCGCAGGAAGGCCTGGATACAAAGCGATTCGCCAAAACATTGGAACGCCTGCGTCGCGGCAGGCAGGCTTTGGATGATATCGCCGAAAATGTTTACAACGACGCACAATTGCCTAACGGTTACAATTGGAAAAAGATTACCCGACAGCCGTTGGATATTCAAATCCGCGTATTACAAAAGCTATTAATTCATTATGGCGGAACCACCCGTCCTTATCCGCCGAAACTTGAACGGGTCGAGGACATTGTAACAGGGTTGAAGGCAGGCCAATCCGCAACGCTTTACGGGTGTATTTTATCGCTGTCAAAAGACGGAAACACCCTTGAAATTAAGCGGACTACGGCCTAATATTCCTATAATTAATCAAACAGGAAAAATTAATGAATCAAACAACCCGCAATATTTTGACATGGGTCGCCATCGGGGCACTGCTTATTTTTTTCTATAACAGTTTTATGCAAGGCAATCAGGCCGGATTCGGTCAACAGCCTGTATCGCTGTCCTACACCGAATTTATGAATAATGCGCAAAGCGGTATGGTGGAAAATATCCTGCTTAAAGGCCAAAATGTCACAGGAAAAATGTCTGATGGCACGGCATTCAAAACATTTATGCCGGCGGGCGAAAATATTGTCGAACGGCTGTCGGGCACAGACGTTGAAATCAAAGCTGAGGACGACCAAAACGAATTAAGTCTCGTTGGCATTCTATTATCTTGGTTCCCGATGTTGCTGTTGATCGGTGTTTGGATATTTTTCATGCGCCAGATGCATGGCAAAGGCGGTGGCGGCGCCGGAAACCCGTTTAATTTCGGAAAAAGTAAAGCCCGCCTTCTCAACGAAAACACGAAGCGCGTGACCTTTGCCGATGTAGCAGGGATTGACGAAGCCAAAGAAGAACTGGAAGAGATTGTCGAATTTTTAAAAGATCCGAAAAAATTTCAGCGGTTGGGTGGAAAAATTCCGAAAGGTGCACTTCTTGTTGGTCCTCCGGGTACAGGTAAAACTCTGACGGCACGTGCCGTCGCGGGCGAGGCGAATGTACCGTTCTTCTCTATCTCCGGTTCGGATTTCGTTGAAATGTTTGTGGGTGTCGGGGCGTCCCGTGTTCGTGACATGTTTGAACAGGGTAAGAAAAATGCCCCATGTATTATTTTTATCGATGAAATCGATGCGGTCGGACGTCACCGCGGTGCCGGTATGGGCGGCGGTAATGACGAGCGCGAACAAACATTGAACCAGATGCTGGTTGAAATGGACGGGTTTGAGGCATCGGAAGGGGTCATTATTATTGCGGCAACGAACCGTCCGGATGTTCTGGATCCTGCGTTGCTGCGTCCCGGCCGCTTTGACCGTCAGGTGACAATTCCCAATCCGGATATGAACGGACGAACACGGATTCTTGAGGTGCATTCGCGTGATGTGCCGTTGGCCAAAAATGTCGATCTGAAAATTATCGCACGCGGAACACCCGGGTTTTCAGGGGCCGATCTGGCTAACCTCGTGAATGAAGGGGCATTGCTTGCGGCACGTCGTAACAAACGCGTTGTGACGATGAAGGAACTGGAAGACGCTAAGGATAAAGTGATGATGGGGTCTGAACGACGTTCATTGGCCATGTCGGATGAGGAAAAGAAATTGACCGCCTATCATGAGGCGGGACACGCGGTTGTTGCCTTGCATGAGCCGCATTCCGACCCAATTCATAAGGCAACGATTATCCCGCGCGGGCGGGCTCTTGGTATGGTCATGCGTTTACCTGAAGATGATAAATTATCGGTGACACGCGCCAAATTGCATGCAGACTTGGCAGTGGCCATGGGCGGACGCGTGGCGGAAGAACTGATTTTTGGTGATGATATGGTGACGACGGGTGCGAGTGGCGATATTAAAATGGCGACACGTATGGCGCGTAAAATGGTGACTGAATGGGGTTTGTCCTATCAGGTCGGTATGATGGATTATGGTCAGGGGGATCAGAACTTTTTGGGCCAATCATCAGGTGGCATGAACCATGTTTCTGATGAAATGGCCAATATTATTGACGCTGAGGTGAAACGTCTGGTTCATGACGGCTATGAAAAAGCGAAAAAGCTTTTGACCGATTACGCAAAAGAATTAGAAGCTTTGGCGCAAGGACTTTTGGAATATGAAACCCTTACTGGCGATGAAATTAAAGAATTACTGAAAACCGGAAAGGTCGATCGTTCCTATGATACGACTGCCGATGATAAAGCGGCGAAGGCTCCCCGTTCATCCGTACCGACAACATCTAAATCGCTGGATGACGAGGAAATCATGATTCCGGCGGATGAAATAACGCCGACGACGGATGACCTGCCAAAGGATGATAAGCCTAAAAAGCCAAGAGCTAAAAAGAATATGGATAAATAGAAGTATGACACGGAAATATTTTGGCACAGACGGAATAAGGGGGCAGGCCAACCAATATCCCATGACGGCGGATATTGCGCAAAAATGTGCGATGGCCGCGGCGATTGAGTTACGCGGAGCAGTAAAAAACTCTCATAAAAAAGTGGTGATTGGTAAGGACACGCGCCAATCCTGTTATATGCTGGAACAGGCGATGGCCTCGGGATTTCTGGCGATGGGCCTGGACGTCACTCTGCTGGGACCGCTTCCCACCCCTGCCGTTGCAAACCTGACGCGTTCCTTGCGGGCCGATCTGGGGGTGATGATTTCCGCATCGCATAATCCGTATCAGGATAACGGGATAAAGCTGTTCGGTTATGACGGTTTCAAGCTATCGGATGAAGTGGAATTGGCAATCGAGAAATTGATGGATTCCGATTTGTCATCACAATACGCACCTTCCGATGATTTGGGCCGTGCGCGCCGTCTTGAACGTGCTGACGGGCGGTATATCGAATATTTGAAGGCAACATTACCGCGGCGCATTCGATTGGACGGGATCAAAGTTGTCGTTGATTGCGCCAATGGTGCGGCTTATAAGGTTGCCCCGAATGTTTTGTGGGAAATGGGCGCCGATGTTATTGCAATGGCGGTTGATCCCAACGGGAAAAACATTAATGACAAATGTGGTGCCACCCATACCGATGCATTGCAAAAACGCGTAGTAGAAGAGGGCGCCGATGTCGGTATCGCCCTTGACGGCGACGCCGATCGTTTGATTATGGTCGACCAAAACGGGAAACGTATTGATGGAGACCAGTTGATGGCCGTTATTGCCCGTCATATGGCGGCGCTAAAAACGCTTAAAAATAATGGCGTGGTTGCCACGGTCATGTCTAATTTGGGATTCGAACGTTATTTGAATACTATGGATTTACACCTTTACCGTACCGCGGTAGGGGATCGTTATGTCGTCGAAGCCATGCGCGAGGGCGGTTACAATCTTGGCGGGGAGCAATCCGGACATATTGTCATGTCGGATTATACAACAACCGGCGACGGTTTATTGGCCGCGATCCAGATTTTAGCCATTATGAAACAATCAGAACGCGATATTGCCAGCCTTTGCCATGTTTTCGAGGTGGTTCCCCAACATATGGAGAATGTTCGCCTTACCGGTGTGGCTTCCTCTGTTGTGATGGATAATGAAAAAGTTCAGGCTGCCATTAAAAAATCGGAAGACTATCTAAATGGCTCGGGGCGCGTGCTGGTGCGACCTTCCGGAACTGAGCCATTAATCCGTGTTATGGCGGAAGGTGATGATGAGGCGCAGGTACGGCATGTTATCGCCGATATTGCCGATACCATCCGAAAAATAGCCTAAAATTTATTTTATGTTTTTGATCCGTCCGGATCGTGAATGGTGGCTGTTTTTTCCGGAATAGGCTTAACCGGAAATCCGTAATCATCCAGTGCATATCGGCCTGTCACTTTTTCTCCCCATCGTTCAACCAAGGCATCCTGTTCCTTTTTAATTTTTTTAAGGCGCGCTTCCGCTCTTTGTACAATAAGTGTGGATGTAATCCCCGTAACGGCTGCATCAATCGCGTATCCGCCGGCCGCTAATAAATAAATAATAATAACGTTTTGAATATCGGCAACCATTCGGAATGCATTGGAAATTGTTTGTTCGCCAAATGTTGTCCAGAAATCGAGGAGGAAAGGAAAACACCCCGCAAAATTCATGGTGCCGACACAAATAGTCTTACTTTTTCCTATACTGCGATCCAAGGCAAAGGCCGCAATCGTCGGCATCATTCCAAACGAAAGGAAAACGGCTGTTTCCTTGAAAATTATTGCAATGACCACCAACAGTGCAATAGCCAGTTTTTTTGCCATTATAAAGGTACCTCACCGCCAAAATGAACCATAATAAAACCCAGAATAATTAATGCCGATACGACGCCTGATATGGTTGCGGCCCATTCTCTCCCCGTCCGCTCTGAATAATATTTGGGTTTTTCAAGAGTTCGTTTAAGCTTTATGGCTTCGTGGTCAAGCTCGCGAAACTTGACAATTGCCCTACGATATTCAGTTTGATCCTTTTTAATACGGTCGGGGCTTTCAATAATTCTCAGGATTTCATTGAGGTTACCGTTCCCTTTTTTCTTGTCAATATCGCGCCGGATCGCTTTTTGAATATCCTTATCGTGATAGCGTTCGATGATAGGATCAAGCAAGCTGCAAACCCATTCCGTAAGTTTCGGAAGGGGGCCAATATCGCTGAATTTCTGGATGCCTGCCATAATATTCAGATTGGCAAGAATGTAACGGTAATCCACATCTGACGATAAATCATAAACATAGGGTTCGATGAGCCGGGAATCCCGACTGACAAGAAAGCACGCGGCATGTTTGTCGATAATGCGTGACGGCCATTTCCCGGTATTTTGGTCGGCGATGGTTTCGAGCGATAACAGGTAATTTTTGGGGTCCGTTACAAAATACTCGCTGACCAGTGGGCTGAGGCAATGAATGGAGGGATTAAGGAAATAAAGACAGCGCTCGATGCCGCCCGTAATATCCTTTTGGCGCAAATATCCTTTGATCTTGTCAAATTGCTGAACATATAGATTGACGTCCATATTGAGGTCGGCGCAAATAGAGATCCAGAAATAGACGATACCGCCGTTAAATAAATCGATAAAATTGCTTAAGCCGCTTTTTTGCGCGAACGCGTCGGCCATAGCGTTACCGATGGCGTTAAGATGAAGCGACATGGATTTAAAACGGATAGGCGCAACAGGATCGAGTGCGATAGAAACACGTGGCAACAGGCGGTCGGAATATCCGACACCTGTTCCGGTTTCTTTTGCAGAGCTGATTGCAAGTTCCAGACGGGCCAGCATTTCATTATTTGATAAAGAGCGTTCCACCCAGTGATGAAGCTCGTTATTTTCAATAATTGTGACAGCTTCCTGCGGTTTTTGTAAAAGGCGATGGGCGAAAGTTTTGGCATAGAAAAAGTTAGTGTTATCAAATTTTATGGCGCGCGCGGCTTTCTTCAATTTGACGGATTGGTTAACGGTCAGCCGGCGACCGTCCAGCCATTCAAATACATCATCAAGTGACCAGCGGCCTTTCTCGTTATCGGTTAGTAGGCCTCTCAACAAATCCGTCAAACCGCTCGAAAGGCGGTCTGATGACCCTACCAATGCGCCATAGCTGCCGTTAACAACCTTGGCCGAAATGATTTCTTCATCGGTTTTTCCGCGCAAGGGGTCGAAATTTCGCATATGCATGGCTATCAAAACGCCGAGGGCGTAAAGATCATCTTTTACTGTGCCTTCGCCGCGTCCCACCGGATCGGCCATCGCCCTTTCCACAGGTTCATAAATGGTTGATTGATTCAGTGAGGCTGGGGTAGACAGGCATTCGCCAAGCATCACTTTGTCGAATTTGGTTTGCTCACGATTATATAAATTTGTTGCACGGATATTGCCGTGTGTGACATCCCGTTGCTGTAATTCCTTCAGACAATGCAAAATCGGCAGGACAAGTGTTTCCAGCGTGCGTTCCGCTTTCCATCCTTTTGCAATGTCATTATCCGAGTTGTAAATCCTCTGTCCAAGGTTATCTTCGTAAATATAGCAGAAACAAGCTTTCCCGCCGGGAAGAATGGCCCGTCCAAATGCAACAAGCTTGGGTAGGGAGCTGCTTCCTACTTCCATATAGCTTTTTGTGACGTTTGTTCGCGGCGTAAAACGGGGGTTACATAGTATAGTAAAATACCCCTTCATATTATTTTGCGCTGTTCCTGTTGTATATGCCTTGACCGTGGTGGTTGAATACTGCGGCAATTCATGCGACAGATCGATAAAATACCTGTTTTGGAATTTGGCAATATTGTCGCCTGCTTTAGGACTAGGCTTATTTTGAGTGACAGCACCATCCTTTTCGCCGTCCTGTAGAGAGCGGCTATCCGATAAAGTGTTTGGTGTGTCCGATGACGGGGTGTCAGCCATAATTTATAAGAATTTTGATATTTTCTTATATTCTATGGTGAATCGGCATATTTGTAAAACCCTAAGCGGCCAGATTCACAGTATCAGCAAAAAAATCCCGTCGAAGAATAGTGTCATTACGTTCCGGCGACGTGGAGATAATTGTAATCGGTTTACCTATAACCTGCTCAAGTTTATTCACATAATCCTGGCATTTTTGCGGTAATGACTTGAAATCTTTTGCTCCCGCCGTTTTCTCCATCCACCCATCCATGGTTTCATAAACGGGCTGGACTGCTTCCCAATCTTCGATATGACAGGGGGCATGATCCAACACGTCCCCATTAAAATTATAGCCCGTGCAAATTTTTATTGTTTCAAGACCATCAAGAACATCGAGTTTCGTCAGCGCGATGGAATCAACGTCACTAACAAGACATGAATGTTTTACAGCAGGGGCATCAAACCATCCACACCGACGTTTCCGGCCGGTTACTGTTCCAAATTCATGACCAACGCTGCCTAGATGTTCGCCGATGTCGTTATCCTGCTCCGTCGGAAACGCGCCTGTGCCCACACGTGTTGTGTAGGCCTTTGCCAACCCGATAATATGCGCTTTTCTAGCAGCACCATATCCGCTTCCCGCGCCTGTTTGTCCTGCCGCAGTGTTAGAGGATGTCACAAAAGGATATGTGCCGTGATCAATGTCCAATAGGGATCCTTGCGCGCCCTCAAATAAAATATTTTTGTTTTGTTTTACCGCATTATCCAGTGCAGGGCCGACCGAACCGATAAAAGGTAATAGAAAATCCGCCGCTTTTAATAGATCGTTATAAATTGTTTCGACATCAATCTGCGGGAGGTTAAAGCCTTTTAAAACCGCATTATGATGGGCCATCATGGCCGTCAAACGCGCCTTTAATATTTCGGGTTTTTTTAGATCAATCATACGGATTCCGCGCCGCGCGACTTTATCTTCATATGCCGGACCGATCCCTTTACGTGTGGTTCCTATATTCTGGTCACCGCGGGCATCTTCCATCGCCCCGTCCATAATTTTATGGATTGGTAAAATCAGGTGGCATGACTCCGAAATAACAAGTTTCGACGGTGTAACCGATAAGCCGTGTTTAGTAACATTTTCAATTTCGTTCATCAGGGCAGTCGGATCAACGACAACACCACTACCGATGTATGAAACCGTATTATCCCGCACAATCCCTGAGGGCAGCAGGTTCAGTTTGTAAACTTTTTCCCCGATGACAAGTGTATGACCGGCATTATTTCCACCTTGAAAACGAACGATGCAATCGGCATTTTCTGCCAGAAGGTCGACAATTTTGCCTTTTCCCTCATCGCCCCATTGTGTTCCGATAACTGTTACCAATGCCATATTAGACCCCTGATTTTAAAAATGCTTAATAAATGCGTTTTGCATTAATGCAATAACAATAAAAAAAGCCCGCATCAAGCAGGCTTTTTAAAATCAGTGCAAATAATATTGATTATGCGGCTTTAGCGGCCTTTTTTGTTGTCTTTTGTATACCTTTAGAGACTTGATCATTGATCGGCTCCATTGCATCCATGCATAATTTAATGCTTTTTTCAGAAAGATCTGTCGCATTGCTCATGGCATTTTCAAGTGTTTGCTGGGCAACACGAGTGCTGGTTTCCGTCATATCATTCAATGTTTTACAAGCCATAAATTGCTTGATGGCCTCAGCCTGTCTTTCACGAGTTTCATTACCGTAATTGGACATTGTCTTAAAAAGATTTGTCGCACCATCCATTAAAATATTCGTAGATCTTATCCAGGCTTCAAACCCGGATTTGCTGTATTCTGCAAATTCTTCAGCCTGTTGAGATGTGGCTTTTGTAACTTTTTCCATTTGTTCTTGGGCATATTTATCGTTAGTCATTGAATTATCTCCTAATTTTTGCAATGCACAATAAATATATAGGATGTTTTACCGTGCCGTCAATATTTCTTGCAAAAGTTATGCTTTTTAACAGGATTAGTGTGGATAAAAATTTCAGTGAGATAAGTTAGACATCGCAATTTAAATCCCGTATAATTTTTATATGCCATTACGCAATATGATTTTCTTCCTATGTTTGTGTCTGATTTTTTCGGCAATTTTGCCGTTTGAAGCAAAAAGTGAGAATACCAAATACGCTTCCATTGTGGTTGATGCAGAAACGGGAAAAGTTTTACGCTCCCGCAATGCCGAAAAACAGCTTTATCCGGCGTCACTTACAAAAATAATGACGCTTTATATGACTTTCGATGCTTTAAGCAAGGGGCAAATACGGCTGAGTGATCGAGTGACGATGTCCAAACGTGCGGCAGGGATGGAGCCTAGTAAGCTGAACATTCCGGCTGGATCATCGATTAAGGTGGAGGACGCCATTTACGCCCTTGTGACAAAATCCGCCAATGATGTGGCTGTTGCTTTGGGAGAGCATATCGCAGGAAGCGAGTGGGCCTTTGCCAACAAAATGACATCCAAAGCCCGTACATTGGGAATGAAAGATACAACGTTCAAGAATGCTTCGGGCTTGCCTGATTCTTCCCAGAAAACGACGGCACGTGATATGGCGATACTAGCGCGTGCTTTAATTTACAATCATCCGCAATATTACCATTATTTTTCAACAAAGAATTTCAAATATCGCGGTGCGAGCTACGGAAACCATAATAAACTTCTTAACAGTTATGAAGGGATGGACGGTATCAAAACAGGATATATCCATGCGTCCGGTTTTAACCTTGTGGCATCCGCGGTACGTGATAATCGGCGCTTGATAGGTGTTGTATTCGGCGGGCGATCATCGTCAACACGAAACAGCCATATGGTGGAAATCCTGGACGAAGGATTCAGCATGGCGCGTAAATTACCGCCGACCCGTCTTGCTGCCGCACGTGTGCCGACACCTGATCGTAAACCTGATCTGACACGTGTTGTGCTGGCCTCTCTCAATGTATCTTCTATGCAGGAAAAGCCTTCAATAGCTGTGTCCGCCAATGATAATAAGCCTCATGCCAGCATCGATGAAATGTTAGGGCAGGGCGATATTGATCCGAATGCCGCTGACCGCTTGCAAACAGGTTTGATGGCTATTGCAGCCCATACCGGCCGTACCGCCAGTATAGAGGGTGTCGGGCGGTATACGGGGACGCCACGCAAGGAAACGGCTATCGCTGCCGTGTCTCCAGATGCAGCCGTAAAGAAACCTGCCGCAGATGTTGAAAATAATCAATGGGCCATTCAAATCGGTGCCTATTCGTCCCGCAAAATATCAGACCAGGCTGTTGAGGTTGCATCACAAACATTGCCCCCTGAAATCCGCAATATGGCGAGTGCATCGTCTTTGCCGTTAACAACCGGATCAAGAACGATTTATCGTGCCCGCCTACAGGGTTTTAACGAGGCGACGGCCCAACAAGCCTGTGCATATTTACGCAATTGCATGGTTATTGCACCTTAATAAAATAAAAAACGGAACAAAATCAAACAATTCGGTATTGGATGGTTTGATTAGGAAATGTATTTGAATGTTAAAAGCAATATTTTCAGGTGTTATCGCTGCTGCCGTTGTCGGTCTATTGGGTTTGTCGGCCTGGCTAACCCATTTATGGTGGTCATTATCCGGGTTGTTTAGCGGAGAGATGGATACCCTAAGTGAAATAGCGGTAGCATTATTGGGTATATTTATTCCACCCTTAGGATGTCTGCACGGCATTTATTTGTGGTTTACCTGATAAAGGTCACGTAATTGAGTTTTTGCTTTATGAAGCTCCGCATTCCAATTTTGCGGGGCTTTGCTACATTTATGACATTTTAAATATTGAAGGCAAAATTTTATATAAAAATGGTGGTCAAGGGCGGGCTTGAACCGCCGACACACGGATTTTCAGTCCGTTGCTCTACCAGCTGAGCTACTTGACCTTTTAAAAGGATATTTACAAGACATTCCTGTAAACCTCATGCTTTATATGAAATCTGCCCGTTGATGTCCAGTGGTAATTTATCTTTATTCGACAAGACCGTCATCCATCTCAAACATGATTAATTTTTCTTCCAGAGTAGGAGTGCGACGTTGTCGTGAAATTTCGAATATCCCCAATTCCGTTACGCCATGACATTTTGTAGTACAGGGATCTTCAACAAAGGCTTTCTCAAGAGCCTCAACGATTTTTTTCTCATCAACTTTCTTCATGTTGATAAAATCGGCCATGATAATACCGCCGATATTGCGGATACGCAGTTGCCGCGCAATCTCTTTCGCAGCTTCTAGATTCGCATTCATAGTATTTTTATCGGCACCACTATTCACATCAATGACCGTCATTGCTGTTGTCGGCTCGATAATGACAGAGCCACCGGATCGAAGGAGAATATACGGCTTTAATAATCCTTCAAACTGGCCGATCAAGTCGTGAATTTCAAATAAACCCATTCCGGTTCGCGTGTTCTCAGCCGCACGCGGTTCGATTTTTGTCATGAGATCAGGGGCGAATAGGTCGCACCATTCCTCCGTTTCTTCAAAAATATCCATTGTGGCAACTGAGATTGATTGAATGCGCCCACCTGCAAGATCAGCTAATGTCCTTTGCATGGCATTCGGGCCGAGCATCAGCAAAGTCGGCTCCGCCTCCCCGTCATATTCCAACAGACTGTCCCAGATAGCCTTAAGAATTTTACATTCACGCGTCAGCATATCTGTCTGGCAATTGGCGGCGGATGAGCGCAGGATGCAACCCTCCAGTCCTTTAACGTCTTTGAGCATGGCTTTGAGATTTTTTCGTAAATCCTTATCCGTAATCCGTTTTGAAATTCTGTTTTCATCGGAAAACGGAGTGTAGATAACGTATCGGCCCTGTAACGCAATATCCATCGAAAGGCGGCTAAGTTTACCTGCCTCAATCGTTTCCTCATCCTGACCTGTCGGGTTGTGCGGTGTTTTGACCTGTACCATGATCATTTGGCCCGCCGTCAATACCTGTCCGATTTTTTTACCTTTTGGGGAGGGTTTCCCGTCAAGACGAACGTCTTTTAAATATAAAATACCTTCAAACCCATGGCCTAAATCAACGAAAGCCGCATTTTGGGATGCATCAATGCGGATAATTTTGGCCATATAGATTGACCCCCAGCGGATAATTTCGGTATAGGGATCGATTTCAAGATTTTGAATCCTGTTTTTTTTATCCTTGGCAACGCACCATAATGATCCGTCCAGATCTTCGATTAATACATCCATGCAATTAAGTGTAGTGCAATCAAATGGTTATTCAATAAGAAAACCATTTCCTTTAAGGATGTTGAGCGTATCGTAAATGCTAAGCCCGACAATATTGGAATAAGACCCGCTGATAAACGGTATGAACTGCGCGGCCAATCCCTGAATGGCGTAGCCTCCGGCCTTTCCTTCCCACTCTTTTGAAGCGATGTAATATTGCTTATCATCTTCACTGAGTGTCTTGAATTTTACGATTGTTTCTACAACACGCGTAATTATTTTTGCATCCGGTGTAATCAAGCAAATACCGCCGATCACTTTGTGGCGCCGTCCCGACATCTGGGTCAAAAATTGATACGCCTCGGCTTCGTTTGCCGGTTTTTGCAGTATGCTACGGCCCATCACAACCACTGTATCGGCGGCAAGTATGAAAGAGTGGGAATGAGAGGAGGCGATAGCTTGCGCTTTTTCAATGGCCATACGTTTAACATACGGACGAGGTAATTCACCCTTTAATGGTGTTTCATCGATATCGGCAGGAATAATTTTGTCGGGGGT
>DCKW01000100.1:0-4046 GCA_002320485.1 Micavibrio sp. UBA1664 | reverse complement strand
TTGTCGGGGGTAATTCCCTGTTCTGCCAACAGTTCTTTGCGCCGCGGTGATGCCGAGGCAAGAATGAGAGAGGATGTTCTGATATGGCTGTGTCCCCGCGCTATAAGATGGAATTTATTTTTATATATTCTCGGAAAAGTTGACAGGTTTTGGCAATTTTGAGCGGCTTCTACCGATAAAAGATTTGTTAAACACAGAATATCTTCATAGATAATATTTACACTGATTTGCAATATACATTCATGATGTGCAATACGATTTCTTAGATTGCGGAGCTGGTTCAATTTTGTTCGTATAACCGAAGCTTTATAATTGTGATTGGAGTGATTAAAAGCTTTATGTAAGCATTGATCCCAAAAAATTTGTCGATTATAAGAAAATAGGCTGATCCAAAAACCTAGAGATAGAGAGGCTACGATATCGTCATTATTTATTGGAGAAAAATCTTTTTTTCTTTGTTTTTGTTTTTCAATTCTCTTTTTGGCATTTTGTACATCCTTGGTATTTTGATCTCCGATTAATTGTCTGTTATTTATCCATTCTTCCCCATAATTTGATGTCATCAATTCATTAATTTTATTCCTCAGAGCAATCTCAAAAAAATGCAAGGGTGTATAAAAAGATTCAGATAGAGAGATATTGTAAAAATATAATTCAGCAGCAGGTATTTGCATTTTGTCCTGAAGTATCAAATATCGCCGAAATCGAGGTTGGGAGAGGAATGATTGCATATACGAATCTCAGTCTATTGACAATTATTGTACAATGAAATGTTGACACCTATTGCACAATGACTGTATAATTCAAATGTAGACCCTGGGAAACGCCTCTGTCCTTGTTATAAGGTTAAGTCCCCAGGGTAATTTATTTTAAGCTCGCAAAAATGCGGGCTTTTTTTATTTTTCACGGAAAATAATGCGGCCTTTTGTCAGGTCGTACGGTGTCATTTCAACAACAACCTTGTCACCTGCAAGAACGCGGATACGGTGTTTTTTCATTTTTCCCGCCGAATGGGCGATGATTTCATGATCGTTTTCCAATTTGACACGGAACATGGCATTGGGAAGAACCTCCTCAACAATGCCTGTAAATTCCATCAACTCTTCTTTAGCCAAAATATATCTCCATAATTTCTGTATTATGGGATTTATATACGGGATTTGTTATGAGAAGTCAAAGCGGTTATCACTTTTCGCGTCTTATGTCGGCCCCAACGGCGGAGAGTTTTCCGGCAATATCCTCATATCCGCGTTCAAGATGATAAATGCGGTTGATTGTTGTTTCACCCTCGGCACACAGTCCCGCGATGACAAGTGCGACGGAGGCTCGCAAATCTGTTGCCATCACTTGCGCGCCTTTGAGTTTGTTCACTCCCCGTACAATCGCGCTGTTGCCTTGAACAACAATATTGGCACCCATACGAACAAGCTCGGGGACATGCATGTAACGGTTTTCAAAAATTGTTTCTGTGACCATCCCAGCACCATCGCATAATGTCAGCATCGTCATAATTTGCGCCTGCATATCGGTGGGAAAGCCTGGGTAGGGTTCCGTCATAATATCAATGCCGCGTAAGGATTGCAGGTTTTCCTTGCGTTTAACGGTTATGTCTGTGCCGTCGATCATCACTTCCGCTCCGGCTTTTTTGAGGAGTGCTGTTACCGCATCAATCGTGTCGGGCCGCGTATTTTTTAACGTGACCTCACCACCGGTCAGGGCGGCGGCAATCATAAATGTGCCTGTTTCAATACGATCCGGAATAACCGAATGATCTGTTCCGTTCAGTTTGTCGACACCGTGAATAACAAGCTTTTGTGTACCGATACCGCGGATATCAGCACCCATATTATTGAGCATATTGGCAAGGTCACCAATTTCCGGTTCCATGGCCGCATTGGATAATGTTGTGATACCGTTGGCGAGTGTCGCTGTCATCAACAAATGTTCTGTCGCTCCCACTGAAACTTTCGGGAAATGGATGTCCGCACCTTTTAATCCTCCCGCGGGAGCTGTGGCAAGCACATAGCCGTCTTCAATTTGAATATCCGCGCCCATTTGCTCCAAACCTTTAAGGTGCAAATCTACAGGCCTCGACCCGATGGCACACCCGCCCGGCAAGGATACTTTTGCATGACCGTGACGTGCCAATGTCGGCCCCAGCACAAGAATGGATGCCCGCATCTGGCGTACAAGGTCATAATGTGCAGTCGTTTTGCTTTTATCGCCAAGACCTTTCAGGCTCATGGTTTTTGCGTCATGGTTAACTACAATTTCGGACCCCATATGGGTCAGCAGTTTTTCAAGCGTTTCAATATCGCGCAAGCGTGTCGGCACGTTGAAAAGTTTGACTTCCTGCTCAGTCAATAGAGACGCGCATATCAGTTTCAAGGCTGAATTTTTGGCCCCGCTAATGCGGATGTCCCCATTTAACGGATTTCCGCCGCGGATTTTAATTTTTGGAAGGCCGTCCTGGGCCGTATTTTCGTCTGTTTCAGTCATTATTTTCCTTTATTAGCCGCAAAATAGGGTTAAGTTCGGGCAAGAGCAACAGCTTTTCCCATTTTTTAAATAAATCATCATGATATTGCATCAGGTCTGATCGACCTTTTTCTTGGGCAAGAAACTGTATCTGTCCTAAAATGCGGGCGTAAAATTGTGCCGTTATAACCGGATACCATGCGTCAAAAGCGGTTTTGTCTGTATCGTCTAAGAGTTCGCAATAACGCTGTTTACAGGTCTGCTTTATATCATCAGGGATATCACGGCGTATATCTTCAAGCAGATTGACAATGTCATACACAAAAGGGCCGTTACATGCGGCCTGAAAATCGATAATACCCATTTCGCCGCCCAACCACATTAAATTTTGTGCCGCATAGTCAATATGGGTTAGCGCACGCGGGCATAGCGGCAGGTTATGGTGAACCGCGTCCCAGGCTGCGAACCAATCGTCCGTTTTTGTCGCATCCTTCAAAACATACTGAGGATAAAAGCGGAGAGCCTTGTAAACATGGGTGTCTTCGTAACGAATTAAATTTTTATTGTTTAGAGCGTCAGGATGATCGCGCATGGTTATAAGAATATCTGTGGCCTTTAAATAAGCCTGCATTCCTTTATCGGCAATGGTCTCATTACCGAAATCATCCATTAAAACAAATCCGATTTGCAAATCCTGGGCGAGAATGGTGGGTACATTTAAACCAAGTGACTTGAAATGATGGTTCATCAGCACCCATTTGCCAATCTGGTGACCGATCATGCTATCAGGCGAGTGGTCTGGCGGGGATTTGAGTAAAATCGCCGATGTTCCGGCATCTTTTGTCAGGCGGGCATAGTCGCGGGGTGACCAGTCAGCCGAAAACCATTGGATATTTGAATTATCCCAGCCGCTATTATTCAGAAAATGTTTTAATTCGTTATTCACGACAATAAGTGTATAGAGGCATTGTAATTTTTCAATCCTATTCAAAGAAAAACGGGGCCCAAAAAAGCCCCGTTTGAAATCAAATTCTTATATTATTAAAACTGGAATGATAAGCCCAGTTTAACCGCATCTTCACTTGGGTCGATGCTGTTTTTCTCTTCATACCATGTGTGAGAGTAGTCAAGACGAACGCCGACATTGTCGTAGGCGACTAATTCACTCCCGATACCAAGTTCAAAACCGTCATAATCGTCTTCACCCAAGCCATCGACTTCGAATTCAGCGCGTTTGTATCCTAAAATACCGTATGTTGTGAAATCAAGAGGATTAATGCGATCTATCAAGGCCAGACCAGGACGGAAACTGATACCGTATTCATGATTTTTCTCGATAATTACACCGGCAATTGTGTCGTCCTGATCAGACCAGCCGTAATTTACTTCAACAGCACCTGTCAGACCCAAGCCGATTCTGTTAACAGTCTGGTCTAACAAAGTGTCAACACGCATACCCGCAAACAAGCCGTATTCAGCACCATCAAGGTAAATGTCTGCTCCCGAAAGAGCACCCTGACCATCGACCAACCTTTTAAAAATCCATGTAAGGCTGCCCCTGTAAATGA
>DCKW01000027.1 GCA_002320485.1 Micavibrio sp. UBA1664 | reverse complement strand
TAAAACGTAATTACCTGATGTTTCAGCATCTTTGGCCAGTGTTTCGTATTTTTCCGTAACTTGCCATGCCGTGCCGCGAATACGAGCGTCTGGGCCGTTACTGTCATAAACCTTCATTCTGCTGTTGGATTTTTTCTGCGGCTTTCCTCTTGTCGAGCGCTTGGCATTATGTCTCATTAGTCTAATTCCCTTCCATTAGGCGTTTATTTAATGTATCCACACATTTATCCACGAATTTGTCCACATGTACTTTTAAGCGTACAATATTCGCAACGATACGCAAATTTTCGTGCGTATCACCATTCTCACACATGAACGGCATACAAATTTGAAGAGGCTGTAATCAAAAGTTTCCACACGTTTAAAAAGCCTGATCAACTGCTTGTTGCTGATAATCTGAAAGTTCCGTATTCGCGACTCGGGCACAAGCGGTTTTTTACGCTTTTATCATTTTTTATTTGTGGAGAAACAAAAAAACCCGATCATGCCCCGCATAATCATGACAGGTTTGCCCGCCAACAATACCGCAGTCTCTGGCGATTGCGGAGATTCGCTCGCTTTGTCCCGTCCCATGTTCAAGGGCTGTAATCCCGCCTACATTCAAATAATCGCGAATCTGTGGAAGAATCACTTTATAAGGGTCTAGACCCTCTTCGCCGCCATCCAACGCCAGCAAGGGATCATATTCACGGACATTAACGGCAAGGTTTTCAATATCCCGCGATTCAATATAGGGGGGATTCGATACGATAATATCGAAAGTGCCGTTTACACAATTGAACCAGTTTGATTCAATGAAATCTATACGCTCGGCAATATCAAGCTTTTCAGCATTGCGTCGCGCAACGGCCAGGGCCTTTTGGGATATATCCGTTGCCAAAGCAGTCGCATTGGGCAATTCTGCGAGTAGCGTTAAAACAAGACAGCCAGAGCCCACACCCAGTTCAAGAATACGATAAGGTTTGCCTTTATTAACGATATTTTTTAACACCGCCTCTATCAATGTTTCGGAATCAGGTCGCGGGTCAAGCACATCATCCGACGTTATAAACGAGCGGCCATAAAATCCCTTTTCACCGATAATTTTGGAAACGGGTCGTCCCTTCAAACGTTGCGCGATGGCGTTATCCAGTTTTAATTGCTGATCGTTTGTAAGGAGAATGTCATTATTGGTAATTAAATCGGCATCGGATAGGCCTGTAACATGTTGCACTAACATCCTCGCCTCTAATGAGGAATTCAGTTGTTTTGAGATATCGATGATTTTTATTACCATTGCGAATCACAAACGTTTTTCGTTTTTTAATAACGTTTTATTCAAATTCGGCCAAACGCGCGGCGTTATCCTCTGAAACGAGTGCATCCGTAATTTCTTTGAGGCCCGCACCGGCAAGCACGCCTGTCAGGTTATGCAAGGTCAGTCCGATGCGGTGATCGGTAACCCGACCTTGCGGAAAGTTATAGGTACGAATACGTTGCGACCTGTCACCCGATCCGACCTGTAATTTCCTTTCAGATGAACGCTCTGCCGCGGCTTTTTCCATCTCCGCTTCAAGTATGCGGGAGCGTAAAACGCTCATCGCCTTTTCCTTGTTTTTATGTTGGGAACGACCATCTTGAGATTCCGCGACCACCCCTGTCGGAATGTGGGTAATACGCACCGCTGAGTCCGTTGTATTGACGTGCTGCCCGCCTGCCCCTTGCGAACGGAAGGTATCAATACGCAAATCCTCGGTACGAATTTCGACATCCACTTCCTCAGCCTCGGGCAAAACCGCAACAGTTGCCGCCGATGTATGGATACGCCCACCGCTTTCCGTTTCGGGAACACGTTGCACGCGATGCCCGCCGGATTCATATTTCATCTTTGAAAACACATTATTACCGGAAATTGTGCAGATGATTTCTTTATACCCGCCGAGGTCGTTTTCCGATGTAGAATCGACTTCAACCCGCCAGCCATTGGTCGCGGCGAAGCCTTTGTACATATTGAATAAATCGGCTGCGAACAAGGCCGCCTCATCGCCACCCGTTCCGGCGCGGATTTCAAGAATTGCGTTGCGGCTGTCTGTTTTTTCCTTGGGGATCAAGGCAATTTTAACGGCCTGTTCCAACTCAGGCAGTCTGGCTTCGATTTGCTCCAGCTCTTCCTTGGCCATGGCCTTCATTTCAGGATCGGACAGCATCTCCTTTAAATCGGCTGCTTCTGATTTTGCATTTTGATAGTCACGTATTGCCTGAACAACAGGTTCCAGATCACTGTATTCTTTTGAAACCTTAACAAATTTGTCCCCTTCCAACTCTCCTGATGACATCAGGGAGGTCAGTTCCGCATGGCGGTCGGTAATTTGTTGTAATCGCGCTTCTATAGACATGAATAGAGGTTTTACAGGAGTGTTGGCGGATAATCAAGATAAAGCTATCCAGATGATTTTTCTAAACACCAATTCAAATAATCTTTTGAAAGATCGTTAACATCCTTAGCTTTTTCTCGCATATATTTTGAACGTTTAAGTGACCCGACCAATTTTCTAACGGGATCTTTTGGAGCATCAGGAATATTCATTATTTCAGGACCGATGTATTCCTGATATTTTTTCCATGCAAAAATTAACAGCATCTTACCGTCATCTATTATATCTCCATAAGTATTATAGATATTCGCTTTTTCAGTTCTTCTATCCAAGTGAGCCAAACACTTATGCCTCAATATTTTTAACCTTTTATAGGCATCTACTTCATCTTTTGATAAGTTTAATTGCCCTATATCATTCAAATTTAAAGCAGAACAAAGTGTAAAGTTTTCCTGTCGGTCTGTTTTGGCTGGATCAAACAATTTGATAATGCCCAAAACAAAATCGTCAACCATAATACGATACATATGTCTAAAAAAAATCTCTGCTTGTTGTAAATGACTACGATTAGTTTCGTCATATAATTCTTCAATATATGACAAAATCATTTGAGAATTTGCCAACTCCCTCCACAACCTCTTTTTTATCTCTAGATCAACCATTACCTATGCCGCGCTTTTCAGCTTTTCAGCCTCAATTTGAGCGGCTTTTTCCTCAATCATTGCGGCGATATGATCGACAATCGTCTTATCACCGCTGTTAAAACGATGCGCCTTTTCCCCGCCGATATAGACCTGATGATTATCCGATCCGCCACCTGTCAGGCCGATATCGGTCATTAGTGCCTCGCCCGGGCCGTTGACGACACATCCGATAATGCTCACCGTCATCGGCGTTGTAATGTGGGCAATCCGCTCCTCCAAGGCGGCGACCGTATCAATCACCTTAAATTGCTGGCGGGCGCAGGACGGACAGGAAATAATATTGACGCCGCGATGGCGCAGGCCTAAAGATTTTAAAATATCGAACCCAACCTTGATCTCCTCGACTGGGTCAGCGGATAATGACACGCGTATAGTGTCGCCTATTCCCATCCATAGCAAATTACCCATTCCGATGGCGGATTTGATCGTGCCGCTGCGCAGACCTCCGGCCTCGGTAATTCCCAAATGCAAAGGGTAGTCGCAGACATCCGCCAATTGCTGATAAGCGGCGCAGGCCATAAACACGTCAGACGCCTTACACGAAATTTTGAAGTTGAAAAAATCATGCTCTTCCAGAATTTGAATGTGGCGTTGTGCTGATTCAACCATCGCATCGGGGCATGGCTCACCATATTTTTCCAGCAAATCGCGTTCTAACGACCCCGCATTTACCCCGATACGGATGGAGCAGTTGTTGTCCTTTGCGGCCTTGATGACTTCGCGCACACGATCTTCCGAGCCGATGTTACCGGGATTGATACGCAGGCAGGCCGCGCCATTTTGGGCCGCCTCAACACCGCGTTTATAATGAAAATGGATATCGGCGACAATTGGAACCTTAACCTGTTTGACGATCTCTCTTAATGCGAGCGAACTTTCCTCGTCAGGGCACGACACGCGAACGATATCGGCTCCCGCTTGTTCCAGCGCATGAATTTGCGCGACTGTGGCCGCCACATCGTGGGTCAGTGTATTTGTCATGGATTGAACCGTGATCGGGGCATCGCCGCCAACAGGCACATCGCCGACCATAATCTGGCGCGATTTGCGGCGGTCAATCATCCGCCACGGGCGGTGCATCATATGGTCTTCAATCATAATGATATACTTAAAATACTCTTCCGGTAGTGTCCAGAGATGAATTATTCCGAATAAAAAATTTGCTTTTTATTTACTCTTTTCATATATATTGACCATAATATTAAAAAGCAGGACAGGTTGATTGATGAAACGCGATGATTTAAAAGTTGAGGAATTTACGGCCTCCAGCAAATGGGAGCAGGATATGGTTAGTATTACCCCTGTTAATTCTGCCAATTTTGAAGGAACAGTTTTAACCTCTGCCGTTTTGGAAAAGCAAAGTGATAAATACCCATCAAGAGCCGTTTTAAGTTTTGATTCACAATATTCAAAATTGTCACGCGATGACCTAATGGAAACTGCTGACACTTTGATAAAAAAAGCTAATTTACCTGCGGAAGTTGTTCCCTCAGATGTTTCTTCCCGTGAATTTAGCGTCAAAATAAGTAACGCCCAACCAGGGGATCTGGCTAAACTGGCTTCCGCACTTTCAGCCAACCATCAGGTCGGTGACCGTCCCATTTCTCCATTGATTACCAAAGAAATAGCTAATGAACTTGCATCAATCGAGTCAGAAAAACTGCACCGCTCAAATGCATATAAAGTTTCAAGAACAAAAATCGAAAGAGTTGGAGAGGCTCCGCGTAATTATATTGATTATAAATCCAATATGCCCGCCGCAGATATTCAGGAGATCAAGGAAAATTCAGACATATTTGATCCTAATGATAAAACAGCACAAATCCATACAGAAATTTTTACAGGACCGGATGCGCGCCCGGCAGAAATTGCCCGCACGCTTAAGCTTAATAAGTATGGATTGGATGCCCAACGCGTTGGCAATACAATTCGCGTTAATGGCAGTACAAGTGCAAAAGTAGCGGGCGTTTTGGCTGAAGAAAACCTCCTCCCACAAGAAGCCGCAAAGGATATGCAACGGTTTGACGAGGTTCGTGGCGAGTTGAAACCGATGACTGATGATAAAATTGCCTTCACGCGTCCGCGAGGAACAAAGTCAACCCCTCTACTAAAACCACTAGGACTTTAGCAAGCGCTCTTATTCACCTTTGTTTTGCAGTCGTAGCGATTGAACTGAAAACGGACGGGCGCGGATAACCTCCGCAGGTTTTCCCATCAACCCCAGCGACTTTCCGTCAAGATAGATTTCTATTCCCCCTGCATTTCCTGTGGTGGCGATAATATCCTGATCTTCGGACGCATAAAATACGTCGCCCTTATTCAGCGTTCGGGTCATAATGATACTGCCGGAAAGCAAATCACGGATTTCCATCCAACTTTTGTCCACGGCCTTTAATGCCAGCGCTGATTGCAAGGGATCAACGCCATACACGGTCCCGCCTTCATCAGGACGCACCGTTATCTGGATCGGTTCAACAACGTCTGCATTCTCTGTATCATCTTCATCAATAGCCTCAACCACTATTTTGTCTTCGGCGGGCGGAGTGTCCGCGATTTCTTCCTTCAATTCCACGGGCACATCCGGAACGGTGATCTCCCCCGTTTTGTCGGAAGGCGTAATCAACCACACAATGAAAAAGGCAAAAGCGCATAAAACCAAAATGGCGACAAAAGCTGCGGAAATAATTGCCGGCAAAACATTTCCTTTTTGCGACAAAGTATCGTGTAGCGAAACGGTTTTTCCCTCGACCCTTGTGATAAATTTCTGCTGATCCGTCTGGTTTTTGCCGTAAAACTGCACCTTAAACAGATAGGCCATTTTCTCGGAATCAAGCGCCAGCACATCGGCATAGGCACGCACAAACCCCACAGCGTAGACCTTTGGCGGCAACGATCCGATATCGTCCGCCTCGATCGCCTCCAAATGTGTCGATGCAATATTAAGATGCGTCGCAATATCATTCAGGTTATAACCGTTATCCTCCCGCGCTCGGCGAAAGATTTGCCCGACGGTCATATCATTATAATTATCGAGCGTGATGCGGTCTTGCGGTGTCAGGTGATTCATACTGCGATCAAGCTTAGTCTATTTTTTCCGTTTCATAAAGATTGCTTATGCTTTATAAAAAAATCATGACAAAGGCAAATACAGAAGAGATCAAAAATTTCGAACTCATGGCCGATCAATGGTGGGATGAAGACGGCCCGTCCAGACCTCTGCACAAATTGAACCCGACACGTATTCG
>DCKW01000042.1:24886-28844 GCA_002320485.1 Micavibrio sp. UBA1664 | reverse complement strand
CATCATTCTGGCCACCCAAAAGAATATGATGTCAAAGCCTGTTACCAACACATCACCGGGGTAATATTTGGCAAGTTCAGGCGTTTTGTTAGGCCATCCCAACGTGGCGAAAGGCCATAAACCGGATGAAAACCACGTATCAAGGATATCTTCATCCTGCTTTAAATCGACTGACTCACCGTAATGTTTCAGTGCAGTTTCATAAGCCTCTTCTTCGGTTTCCTCGACAAAAACCTTTCCGTCGGGTCCGTACCATGCGGGGATTTGATACCCCCACCACAACTGACGGGAGATACACCAAGGCTCCAGATTACGCATCCACGAGAAATACGTATTTTCCCATTGTTTCGGGACGAATTCCATGCGCCCGTCCTCAACGGCGGCTAAAGCTTCCTTACCTAATGTCGGCGCATCGCAATACCATTGATCGGTCAAATATGGCTCCACCACGACACCGGTACGTTCCGCGAAGGGAACCTGATGCACATGGTCTTCAACTTTTTCCAGATATTCCAGCTCGTCAAGTTCGGCAATTAGTTTTTCACGGGCGGCAAAACGATCCAGCCCAATGTAGGAGTCAGGGCAATTCTCGTTCATCGTGCCATCCGGATTCATCAAATTAATCAAAGGAATACCTTTATCCTTATGACGCTTATAAACCTCGAAGTCATTATAATCATGGGCTGCCGTAATTTTCACAGCACCCGAACCAAATTCGGCTTTTACATACTCGTCGGCAATAATCGGGATAATCCGATTACAAACAGGAACAACCACAAATTTACCAACCAGATGTTTGTATTTTTCATCATCAGGATGAACGGCAACCGCGCCGTCGGCCAAAATTGTTTCTGGACGCGTTGTGGCAACTGAAATAAAGCCACTGCCATCCTCAAACGGATATTTGACGTGATAAAGCTTGCCCTTTACATCCTTGTGATCCACTTCAATATCGGAAATTGCCGTTTGTGCCTTTGGGTCCCAGTTAACTAAACGACGGTCGCGATAAATAAGGCCGTCTTTATACATTTTAACAAACATATGGATTACGGATTTCATATAATCATCATCCATTGTGAAGCGTTCGCGGGCAAAATCAGGGGTGGCGCCCAATCTGCGGATCTGACTCATGATCGTGCTGCCGAACTCTTCTTTCTGCTCCCAGCACCGCTTCAAAAATTCCTCACGGCCTATCTCTTTTTTTGATAATCCTTCCGCCTCGATTTTTTTGGTGACCATAACATCGACGGGTATTGAGGCATGATCAGTTCCGGGCATCCATAATGCATCACGTCCCTTCATACGTTGATAACGAATGAGGACATCTTGCAAGGTCATCACCAAGGCATGCCCGACATGCAGCGAACCCGTTACATTGGGTGGGGGCATCATAATTGTAAAAGGTGCCTTTTCGGAATGAACATCCGCGGCATATACACCAGATTTTTCCCATTCAGGGTATAATTCTGCTTCGGCTTTATTGTGATCAAACGATTTATCGAGCATCATCTATCCTTTGTTGTCGTCTTAAGGATAGGTTTTACTTTCTTACGGCCTTTTGTGCAAGCCTTTCAAGCTCCTGCGAAACCAAACGCTCGATAATATCCGGCAAATTGTCATCCAGCCAATCTTTCAACATCGGACGCAACAAATCCCTGACGATATCTTCCAATGTGACGCCGTCTGCATTTCTGGCCAGCGAGATGTTTTCCGCCAGACGGGCCATAGCACTGACCGTCGCACCTTCGGCAACTTTGTCGATCAGAAAATCCTTATCATCATCTTTGTTATTGTTTGATTTCACAAATTCCTCTTCCCGTATATCCTGCGGTTGTGAGTTAACGTCATCATATCCAAGAATATCGGAAATACTGTCTTCCTCATCCTCTTCCGGTTCCGCATCAACCATATCAATTTCGTCAATAGGCGGGTGGGTCAGATTAATCCCTTCAAACGGGTCCTCCGCCGGAATTTTTTCATCTTCGGCAGTTTTTCCCGCCAGCTCTGTCGCATCTTCCTGAGCAAATGCAGAAAGATCCAGAACATCATCATCCTCGGATGTTGTATCTTCTATATCGTCTACAGTATTATCGACCGCAAATTCCTCTTTTTCCACGGATGCGAAATCTTGAGTTTCAATACTCTCGTCTTCGTCTTCATCCGAAATAATTTCACGAATGGAAGATAAGATTTCTTCGATTGACGGTTCATCAGGATTGTTTTTCGGATCAGCCATAGAAGTTTTTTATTTCAAAATTGTTAATATCCCAATATTGATTAGAAAACATCTTTTGTCAAAGCCTCCTTTAAGAGTTATCCCAAAATGATTCTTTCAAAAGGCCGATTGCACCCATTAAACGATAATATGCATTTACCTTGTCAGTTTTAGCCTCAATAAGTGCCAACCTCGCATCCAAGACATCCTGATTGGCATCCAGCACGTCTAGCACAGACCGCGCACCGACCTCCTCCTCCAGATGAACGCCTTCATAGGCTATGGTAGAGGCTTCAAGCTGGGATTCTCTGGCGGATATTTGTAATGACGTCGTGTGATAATCCTCCCAAGCCGAAATAATGGCACGCGCAACGGCACGTTCAGCTGACTCAAGATCGTCATGTGCCTGATCTTTTAAAATCTTGGCCTGCTTAACCCTGTTTCGCAAAACACCGCTTTGATATACCGGAATCGTTGCATTTAAGGATACTGTTGCACTTTGTCGCGATTGAGATTGCCCAAATCCGGACGGATTATCCTCATATCCGGCAGTTGCCCCGGCTGAAAGTTGCGGCATAAATGCGCCCTTTTGTTGCTCTACATTATAAAATTCGGCAAGCACTTGCTGTTTTGCGGCTATCACGGCAGGACTGTTATCCAACCCTTTTGCCAGAGCATCATTCAAAGACGGCGGCAGTTTTTCTTCGCCAATATCCGGGTAAACAGGTTCAACGGATGAGGCTACCCCTGTCAATTCCGCCAGTCGCGCTGTGGCTGTTTCATACGCAGATTGTGATTGCGCAACAAGTGCCTGAGCCTCAGCAACTCTGGCATTTGCCTGAGAGGTATCGGTTTTGGTGAGTTCTCCTGCCTCGAAACGTGCTTGTGTTGCCTTGAACTCTTCTGCCAATAATTTTGCATTATCTTGGTTAACACGCACGGCCTCTGTTGCTCTATAAGCTGCCATATAGGTTTCAACCACCTCAATTATCATATTCTGAGCCAGATTATCCCATTCACTTTGCGTTGCCTTTTTCAATTGCCGTTGCTCTTTTATTTCGGCAACAGTTTGCCCGCCCCTATATAGTGGCTGTCGGATATTGAGCCCCGCCGATTTGGCCGTAATATTTCTATCCTGCCCCGGAATAATACTTTCATCTGACCGTGAATGTGACACATCGCCAGTTATGCTGACATCCGGCCTGTAATTTGATTTTGCCAAATCTATATTTTCCTCGGCCAGGTCGATATTCCTGCTGAAAGATTGTAAATCAGAATTATGTCGTAGTGTTTGTATAATGGCTTGCTCAATCGTTATGACAGATGACAATTTACCGGTTTCGTTAACTTCCTGCGCAGCGCCGGATAATGAATAAAACCCCGTAATAACGATAACAGGTGCTAAAATAAAAATACTCTTCATGATAAAATATAAATAAACGTTATTTCATGAAATGATAGCATAATTTCAGTAATTTATTGGTGGATTTTTGGCAATACCCGTGTTAAAACCCTTTGCTATGGCGCGATGGCAGAGTGGTGATGCAGCGGATTGCAAATCCGTGTACGCCGGTTCGATTCCGGCTCGTGCCTCCAGATTGAAAAACCGTGCAAAAATCGGATATATGCAATTGACATGAATTTTTAAATTCATTACAAAGTCATTTATCCGCAATATTTGGATATTCCTCGATAGCTCAGCGGTAGAGCAGTTGACTGTTAATCAATTGGTCGCAGGTTCGA
>DCKW01000042.1:16839-24610 GCA_002320485.1 Micavibrio sp. UBA1664 | reverse complement strand
TAGCTCAGTTGGTAGAGCAGTTGACTTTTAATCAATTGGTCGCAGGTTCGAATCCTGCTCGAGGAGCCACAAATCACTTTTTACCCCATCCAATACGATCCGAAAAACGTACAAAAATAAAGGCTTTCAAGCCATTTATGCATCCTATCACGTCCAACCCAATCTTTTGACATCTTAAAAATATGGGGGTATAGTTGGGGGTATAGAAATAAAGCGGTAAAATTATACCCCCAAAATGAAATTGACTGATAAATCATGTAAAACGGCAAAGGCCGAAAACAAAGCCCGTAAACTAGCGGATGGCGGCGGGCTATTTCTTTTCGTTCAACCAAACGGCAAAAAATACTGGCGTATGAAATACCGAATTGGGGGTATAGAAAAACTTTTATCATTCGGAGAATACCCCCTTTTGACTTTGGCCGATGCGCGTGAAAGACGTGAGCAGGCAAAAAAACTTATTTCCAATGGCGTTGATCCGTCACAACATAAAAAACGCCAAAAACGGCAAAGGGAAACAGAGACCCAAAATTCATTCCAAGCCATAACAATGGAATGGATAGAGAATCATTTCAGTGACAAGACCGAACGATATAAAAAAACAGTTCTATCACGATTTGAACGTGATTTATTCCCTGCCTTTGGATCAATGCCTATCAATGATATTGATGCCCCCGATATATTGCAAACCCTTCGCAAGGTTGAAAAACGGGGCGCACACGAATTGGCAGGACGCTTGCGGGGGTTATGCGGACAGGTTTTTCGCTATGGCATTGTCACTGGCAAGGCGAAACGCAATCCAGCGCAGGATTTACAAGGCGCATTGAAACCATATAAGAAAAGCCATCATGCGGCGATTGATACCAGCGAAATTCCCGAATTTGTTAAAACACTGGAACAAAATCACGCCCGATTATATCGCCATACCCAATTAGCAGTTAAAATGTTGATGTTGACGCTTGTCCGTACCAGTGAATTGATAGAGGCCACATGGGATGAATTTGACCTTGAAAACAGGCAATGGATTATCCCCGCCGAACGTATGAAGATGGATAATGAACATATTGTCCCCCTATCCGATCAGGTCATAGATATTTTGGATGAATTAAAAACACTTTCACCGCATAGCAATTATATATTCCCAAGCCAGTTGGGGCATAAAAAGCACATGAGCAATAATACAGTTTTGAAAGCCTTGGAACGCATGGGATATAAAGGACGCATGACAGGCCATGGATTCAGGGCATTGGGATTGAGCGCAATTAAGGAAAAACTAGGCTATCGCCATGAAGTCGTGGACAGACAGCTTGCCCACGCCCCACGCAATGCCGTTGATAGAGCCTATGACAGGGCAAAGTTTTTGGATGAACGCACCGTCATGATGCAAAAATGGGCGGATTATTTGGATGATATTGGTCGATAAAAGACGATATTGTTTTGTTTTTATCAAAAAATGATTCTATCAATTAAGTATGAGCAATAATTCTCCAAGTTTTTTCACGCCCGAACAAATACAAGAATCCGCCGATAGGCATATGGAGCAAATAAATCTTGCCCAAGAGGAACTAAAACAGGCCGCCGCCCAAGGGCAAGATATTTCGGAATATGTATGGCCTTATGGTTGGGATTACAAGGAACGCCCTAGACCACATCATGCAAAACATATCATTAGTCTTGCAGACGCTATTGATTTAATTGGGGCAAGGCTTTTTTCCGGCTTATGGACAAAGGAAGATTGGTATGCTCGAAAGTTGGATGAGATTGATCGCTGGAAACCCGAAAACGATATTGGCCGATTTGGATTATTCGGAATGGGAGATAAAGGGGCTAATTTTACCCAAAGAGCAGAAGAAGAAAAGCTGGCTTACCAACGTAAAGAAGAAATATATTCAGTTTTATCGAGTTGGTTGAGCGAACAGCTTATCCCCGCATTTATATTAGACAAACATGGGAACATAAAAAACATTCCTATTGAAACTTGGCTGTCTGATAACGCTATCTCAATTTTGGAGAGCGGAAAAATCAGAAAACAAGAAGATGGAAAACAACTTTATGAAAGCGATTTTGTTTATTTGAATAAAAATGAATTGACCAAAATGCTTGAAAAAGAAACAAAGTCCTCAAAAGATAAGATATTAGAGAGTATTGTAGCTCAAAAGGTAAACTGCCCCGATGGCATACCAATTTTTAAAGCCGCGTTTCTTTATCATTACAAAGGAAAAGATAATGATGAAAGTGAGCTGATAGGAACAATAGTCAAAAACTTTATAACATTCCTTTACAACACACCCGAACTAGAGATTTTTATGATTGAAAGTTATAACGGTCAAAAATCAGAATTTAATCGCGATTTGTTAAGAAGCGGTAATATTATTACAAAATTTATAAAGGGTTTTATTCCTTACAAAAGTGATTTTCATGTTAGCGAAGAAGATGGATTTTTTATTTTCGTCAATAAAGATCAGTTTGACCGTTATTTGAATAATGAACCCATTCTCTTAAAAACCGAAGATGTGCCATCCGTAAAAGACGAAGATGAAACAAATCAATTATCGACACGGGAAAAAGAAACCTATCAAAATATTGTCGGCGCATTACTAGGATTATTATTAGGAAAGTCATCCAGCGGAAAACCTTACTCTGACTTTAATAATCAACAATCAGTTATTGACGCGATTCATGCGAATTATGGCGACCGGCATGGCCTTGCCAAACGCACACTTGAACACAAATTTTCGCAATCAAAGAAAACCCTTAAATCAAACTATCCTGATAGCGAATAACCGCAATTGCGGTAATTTTTTCCGCAGTTGCGGTGAATTTTAAAGTTACACGCCATAGGCTTGCCCTGTCTTTAATTAAACAGGAGCAAACCAAATGAGACAAATACACATCAACCAAACTGGCTTTTTAAGATTGCCGGAAGTTTTAAAAATCTTTCCCGTATCAAAATCGACATGGTGGGCTGGCGTTAAATCAGGCATTTATCCGAAGCCCGTTAAATTATCTGCAAACATTACCGCTTGGCGTGTTGAAGACATTCATACGCTAGTCAATTCCTTCAAAGGGTAATACCGATGGGCAAGCGGTTATATCGACATGACAACCTGAAATATTGGTGGGTTTACGATTTGGAGGAAATCGCCAGTATTTTAAAGGTGCATATCCAAACCATTCGTGCATGGATAAAAGACGACGGTTTGAAAACCATCGATAATAAACAACCGTTTTTAATTTACGGCCTTCACCTGATCGAATTTATCAAGAAACAAAACGATAAGGGCAAATGCAAAACCCCCTTTGACAAACTGTATTGTTTTTCATGTAAAGATGCCCGCCCACCCCTTAAAAATAATATCGCCATTGAACAAAGGCCGAATGGATTATGTACCAAAGCCATATGCCGAACATGCAAATCCAAGATGAATAAAACCTATAAATTAGAAGATTTTCAGAAACTCAAACGCACATTTACTGTGGTTGATGTTTCGAAATTATATGATTGTGACCATTCCACCGACATGACTCACATTCACGACCATATAAAAACAAACCAAAGTGAGTCATCACAGGGGGACTTAATCCAATGGTTACATCAAACGACAAATCAAAATACAACGCCACCAACGAACGGATGAAATACAAATATCGCAATCATATCCAGCGGGCAAAAGGCAAAGATATTAAAACCGTGATTGAAGATTTAAAACATATCCGTGTTTTTGAAAAATTCATGCAATTTGCGGGCTTTCAAACCTTCAACAACGATGTCGCCTGTAAATATGTGCAAGATTTATTTAATAATGGAAAAGCGGTCAATTTCATCACATCCAATTTGCGAGCCGTTAAAGACTTCCTGAATTGGTTGGAACGACAACGCGGGTATCGATCAAAGATTATTTATGATGACATTGATTATCTAAATGTATCCCGAAACCAGCGCAGGGAAGCCAAGGCACAAAATTATCAGGAAACCTATAAATTTGATCAGATCATTAAAACCATTCATATGATGGCCAATAAAACGGAAAAGGATAAACGGGATAGAGCGATGGTATCCTTGCAGGCTTTATGTACGCTTCGAGTGTCGGAATTAAGAACCGTTAAAATCCGTAATATGATTGAAGAAGACGGGATATGGTTTATTGATGTAAATCCGAAAACAATGAGCGTTAAATTTGCAAAACATCGCGAAGCCGTGTTTATTCCTCTTGCAGACGATATTATCAATAATGTCGTATCTTGGCGTAATCACTTGATAGCTAAAGGATTCAAAAAGGATGATCCGTTATTCCCCGCCATTGATAACCGTTTCAATCAACAAAATCTTTTGGAACAGCATATCAGCGTGAATCCCATCAAATCCGATACAACCATTCGGGATGTCTTTAAGCGTGCCTTCACGGATGCAGGATTGGATTACATCAATCCCCATTCATTCCGCAAAACGTTGGCAAAATACGCACAGCATCAATCACCAGTGTTCTTAAATGCTGTTCGTCAAAATTTGGGACACTCATCTATCGATACGACCTTATCAAGCTATGGAAAATTATCATTTCATGATCAAAGAAAAGCTATTACAAATCTATTTAGCGTAAATACTAATCTTTCAATCAACCGCCTTTATTAATTTGACCTTTACAAATTTTCTGACTTTGTCAGTATGTTTTTCAAAAAGCAAATACATTAAATATGACAAAACCAAGCATGCTACGATAGATAGTACTAAAGTGACGCAAGACTGAATAGAAATCGAATTATAAGGTTCCCCTAAATAAAACGAAATTAAATTTAGTATGGGCAAGTGAATTAAATATAATGTAAAAGAAAAAGATGCCAAGGATGAGCCCATTTCCTCTATTCGGTTTATAACTTTATTTGAAGGTTCAACAAAAGCTATCTGCTGTATCAAAAGGGCGATACCTAAAGAAAATATAATACGTGATAATTCTAAGGTAGGAACCAATTCCTGCCAGAACCCGAAACTAATAGAATCAGAACCTCTCCCAACTTGTCGCCCTAAAATACCATATAAAATTATAAACCCTGCAAAGAGCATAATTCGCCAGTCAGGTTTATGCCATTTTTTTACTAGAAAGGCTAAGGCGCCTATAAACCATATAAATAAATATACATGGTTTAATATTGAAAAAACGCAGAAAAAGGAAACTGTTACGATGACACCCAATAACGCATTATTTTTACTAAAAAGAAGTGCAATGGCAAATGGTAAAACGTAAAACCAAACCTCATATGATAATGACCATAACGCTTCGTTTTCCCTCATGACCGGAATCATTACACCTTGTATAGACAACATATGACCCAAATATTGAAACCATGAAATTTCAGCACCTATGATTAATTGAATTAATGATGTAAAAAGCACAGCAGGTATTAAGGGAATTAATATTCTAGTAGACCGATCGATAAGATATTCATAAGTTTTAAAATCACTGTCGTTAAGCCTTTTGATAGCTGACCCACCGACTAAAAAACCACTTAAAACGAAAAATACTATTACAGCCTCATTACCTAACTTAGTTACAGCATAAATAAATCCATTAAAGATGTTTTGATCCGATGAAGTTAAATCACTATACTTAGCCCAAATTAAATGTCTTGCATGGGCAACCACTACAATAAAAGCGGCCGTAAATCGCATGAAGTCCAACCAGTAGTAATATTTTTTTTGCATTTAAAAGAAACTATTTTTTATTTTGATATGTAGTGGAACAAAATACATACTATAATTCAATAAGAAAGAAAAATAAAAATAAAGGTAATTTTTGGGGGTATAATTGGGGGTATAACATATTTTCCTATGCCCGATTAGTTAATATTATCAGATTTATAGCCTTTTAAATATTTATCCTGCTCGAGAGCCATTATTTTTTTTCACCGCATCCAATGCAGTCTATAAAATGTAGATTTATTGTATTTCAAGAGTCAAAAAATTTTTGCCCTTATGCCCTGCGGCGAGCATAAAAAAATCAAACTAATCTAATGAGGTCTGAACATCATCCTCTTGTCGTATATGTGCCAACTGATACCAATTTTTGAAAATTCGGCAAAGAGTAAAATCACATATTTATTTTAAAATTCTTCGAATATGTCCCAACATTGTTGGCTTTTCTGACTTAGAAATAAACTGATTAAAAATTTTTATGTCTTTTAATTGCTGTATTTTACCTTCAGTAATTTGCGCATATTGATTATTTAATTCATCCAATTTTCTTTGTATCTCATGGTCAGGAAATTCAGTAATTTTATAAGGATTAATCATCCCAATAGCTTTATTTAAAACAGCTTCCAGAACTCGGTTATCGTTTGCACTATTTTCGTCTTTATTACCAAATAAATAGTTAACTGCCGTCCCGTTCAATCCCATTTGACGAAAAGCTCTTCGAATATAACTATTCACGGTTCTAGCATCTTTTAGACCATTAATACCTACAGATTCTTTTTCTCCAGCCAATGCAACGTTTCGTGTGTAATTAAAAGATGCTTCTTCTATAGGATAGTGTTTTAAACGTCCACCATAAAGATTTACAACCAATAATGCCTGTTTCAAATTTTCAGCTGTCTCCTCATCAAGCTTAGCCATATCGTTTGCGCTTGCTAGAACAAAAACATTTCTTGGTCTCAGAGGTGTATCTATTGTTTCTTCCATTAATACATAATATAAGAATAATTTTTTTATGCAATATTTATTATGGAATTATTATTGCAAAATCATAAGGAAAATTGCCGTTTACTGTATTTAGCCATTCATATTAATGGCGATCCCGGTAGGACTCGAACCTACAACCTACTGCTTAGAAGGCAGTTGCTCTATCCGGTTGAGCTACGGGACCGTTATTTTTCATCCTTTTTATAAACAAAATTATCACCATAATTTCTGGGTTTAATACGGCGAATATTCGGTTTGTCAGATGTATACCCCCATCCTTGTGATTTTGCAAATGCTTCTGCCTTGTCACGTGATGGAAATTCCATTTTTATCTGGTTCAATGTATCGCCACTTTGCGTCCAGCCCATAATCGGTTCAGGGGACTGGGCGGACGGACGTTCCGTCTCTAAAATCCAGTCGCCTGCTTTTTCACGCCCTGATTGCATAGGATTTTTTGAACGGCAATAAATACGAACCTGTGTCATGAGATAGAGGATAGCAAAGCCTTATCAGGCTGTCATGCCCTAAATCCGTTGCAAACTACATTTATTAGAAACGAAATCCCAAGGCATATAACACAACGATGTACCGCAGTAATTTTCCGATAGTAACCAATACAACAAACCACCTAAAATGAGCACGCAGTACGCCTGCAACAATTGTTAGCGGATCACCGATAAACGGAACCCAAGCAAGAAGCAGGCTCCATATGCCGTATTTATTATAAATGTTTGTGGCTTTGGATAAGGTTTCTTCCTTCACCGGAAACCATTTATAGTTTTTCAACCGATTCAATGATCGCCCGATTATCCAGTTCACACAACTTCCCAGCACATTACCCGTTGTTGCAAATAACAATAATAAGTAAGGGTCACTCTTCCCCGCAATATAATACGCGCCGAGCAGGATTTCCGACTGGGCCGGTAAAATTGTCGCCGCCAGAAATGCAACTATAAAAAGGGAGATTAACTCGGTCAAAATGCTCACAATATAGATGTTTTTTTGCCGGAGAAATAATGGTCGGGATGAGAGGATTCGAACCTCCGACCACACGACCCCCAGCCGTGTGCGCTACCAGACTGCGCTACATCCCGTATT
>DCKW01000042.1:4834-16544 GCA_002320485.1 Micavibrio sp. UBA1664 | reverse complement strand
CGCTACCAGGCTGCGCTACATCCCGAACATGAAAAGGGTTTTACCATTATTTTATAGATGATTGCAAGCACTGTTGTGTTGAATTAGATAATAATTTTGAACCCTCGGCAATTCCAAGTTTTTCCGCTGTTCCCCCATTCAGCTCAAGCACAGAACAAATATTATCTTTATTAGGTCCTTGCGGGCGCAAATCATGTGGCGTTGCTGAATGGACAATATGAACAAGGGTATTATTTGTATCGAAAAACAGCATATCCAGCGGGATGAGCGTATTCCTCATCCAGAATTGAGTACGGCGCGGCTTTGGAAAAACAAATAGCATACCTGCGTTTTCAGGCATATCTTTAACAAACATCAACCCTTTTGCATGTTCTGCATCTGTTAATGCATAATCCACGAAAAATGCCTCCCGCTTTCCGGAAGGCATTTCGATTTCTAAGGCTTCCCTTGCCTGACAAACAGTGATGCTTATCAGGAGAGTAAGACATATTATAATTTTACGGAAGATAAACAAACTCGACATATATATGTGCTATCACAATTGTCAGCAACATTAAAGGAAAAGCGAGTTTTATAAACTTCGTAAATGTTATTCTATGACCTGCCCTATCTGCAAATCCGGCAACCATCACGTTGGCAGATGCCCCGACAAGCGATCCGTTGCCACCAAGACACGCCCCAAGCGCAAGCGCCCACCAGATAGGCTCCAGAGCCGCAGCTCCGCCGAAATCTGCCTGCATTGATTCGATAATTGGAATCATTGTCGCAATGAATGGAATATTGTTGACGATCGCGGAAAACAATGCCGAGCTCCATAAAATGAAAAGCGTTGTCATCTCTAAATTGCCTTCGGTAAATCCGATAAGTTTTTCACCCATCAATGCCAATGCACCCGATTTTTCAACCCCGGCAACCAGAATAAACAATCCGATAAAGAAGAAAATGGTATCCCATTCGACTTGTGTGAAGGTGTAATGCACATCATGGGATTGTTTGCTGGGGCTTTTGCCGACAATTTCCAACAACATTAATAATGCCGCGCCGCCCAATGCAGTCGTTCCCGGCATAATTCCATGATGGTGTCCGACAACAAATCCAAAAATCACAAGAGAAAGCACAAATAAAGATTTCCAGAGTAATGGCAAGTCTGTCAAAGCCTCACGCGGCTGGAAGTTAATTAGGCGCGCCCGCAAACGTAGCGATACATTGAATTTTCGCCCCCAGAGAAGATCAAAAACACCGATAATAATGATAAGTGCAATAATTGCCACGGGCGCCAGATTGACGATAAAGTCCGTAAAGCTGAATCCGACTGCAGAACCGATCAAGATGTTTGGCGGGTCGCCAATTAGTGTGGCCGTACCCCCGATATTCGAGGCAAAAATCTGTGAAAACAAAAAAGGATAAGGGTTAAGTTTTAATTGTTCAGTCAATAGCAATGTTACCGGAATAATCAGCATTACCGTGGTCACATTATCAAGTAATGCCGAAAATACGGCAGTAATAAGTGCCAGACCGACCAATAACGATCGTGGATTTCCCTTGACCGCCTTGGCCGTTAAAATAGCCACATACTGGAACACGCCGGTTTTTTTTGTAATACCGACAATGGCCATCATACCGATTAACAGGAAGATAGTATTAAAATCGATTCCTTCAACCGCCATCTCTTGATTAAGAATACCTAAAAGGATCATCACTGTTGCCCCTAACATGGCAACGACAGTGGCATTGATTTTATCAATAATTATAAAAGCGTAAATGATTGCCAGTATTGATGAGGCCGCAATCATAGGGTCCCAGCCCATAAATACGGACGGGATGTCGAGCATTGTCTCGACGTTGTGTGTATTTGTCATTTTAAAATCTCTGTATGATTATTAATTATTATATGTTGTCTTCAGAGTCATTTTCGGAATCGTCTTCCTCCATATGAAGGAGAGCATCGATAGCCGATTGTTCGGATATCAGACCGATCAGTTTTTTCGTATGAGGATCAACAACCGGTATCGGCGATCCGTAGCGGGTTAACATGCGAAGAGCTTCCCAAGTGTTTGTTTTATCAGTGATTTTAACGCAATCATCCTCAAGAACATGGTTTCCGACGCGTGTCGGAAACATTTGTTTCAACCGTGAAGCCAATACAGTGCTTGCCCCTGTTGCAAAATCCAAGGATTGGATACCTTGGGTCATGTAAGAAGGTACAAGCGCCTTAATAATTTCATGAGTTGAAAACATCCCTTTAAATACGCCGTTGTCGTCGACGACAGGTGCGGCGCGCACCTGTTTTTCATCCAAAAGACGCAAAGCCTGTTCAACAGAGTCATTTTCGGAAACCGTAATGACATTAGTGATACCCAGCTTTGATAATATACGCTCAGGTGACATTTTATTACCTTTATAAGTTTATTTTTATAATTATGGCTTAAAGGAATCATAACTTTGCCCTTGAAACCGCGGGCACTATACGCCTCTTATTCGCAGTTGCAACAAAAAAATGACAAATTTATGTTTTCTTGAATTTAAAGGAAAATAGCTATTTAGGTAGTATGGTTAAATGTCCTGTCCGGCTGTACGTAGTTGATGGTATAGGCCTCCCGTTTCGGTGAGCGAATGATGATTCCCCTGCTCCACGATCCGGCCTTTTTCCAAAACAATAATCGTATCCGCTTTTTCAATTGTTGATAAGCGGTGGGCGATTACAATCGTTGTCCGCCCTTTCTGCAATTTCTCAAGACTTTCCTGTATAAATCGCTCTGACTCGTTATCAAGTGCGCTCGTGGCTTCGTCTAATAACAAAATTGGCGCATCACGTAAAAATGCCCTCGCCAAAGCTATTCTTTGTCTTTGTCCGCCCGATAATTTAGCGCCACTTTCACCAAGCGGCGTATCATACCCTTGAGGCAAATTCATGATAAAATCGTGGGCAAATGCGGATTTTGCGGCCTCTATCACAGAATTTTCGTCAGACTTATCCGAGCCGTAGGCAATATTTTGCGCAACCGTATCGTCAAAAATGACAACTTCTTGTGATACCCATGCAATATTATCACGCAGGGATTTCAAGGATATCGACGATACATCTTGGTTATTGACCAGAACCCGCCCCGAATTAACGTCGTAAAAGCGCGGTATCAGATTTAAAATTGTCGTTTTCCCTCCGCCTGACGGGCCGACCAAGGCTGTAACCTTTCCCGCACCTGCGGTAAAAGAGATATTATCAAGAACAATCTCCCCATTATTATAAGCAAACCCGACATGCTCAAACGTCACATCCATTGATTTGGCTGCCCTCAAATCAGGGAGGTTTGCCTCTTTTTCGACACCGACAGGAATATCCATTACACTCATAACACGATCTGCGGCGCCAAGCCCGACATTGACGTTGTTATTCAATTTCGCAAGTTTTTTCATCGGCTCATAAGCCATCAAAAATGCCGCAATGAACGACATGATATCACCTGCCGACGATGATCCGTTAGCCACCTGATATCCGCCATAGGAAATAATTCCAAATAGGATAATTCCGACCAATATATCATTGACCGGCGTCGATAAATTACTGGTCTTGGTATTTTTTATATTGAGTTGCCTTACATCCACCAATGTTTGTTCCGCCTGCTCCGCCTCGTATGCCTCACGTCCGAAGGCACGAACCTGTCGGACGGACTGAAATGTTTGCGCTAGACGCGCCGTCATCAAGGAAACTGCATTTTGTGTCCTGTTTGATATGGATCGCAGCTTTTTACCAAGTTTTGCCACGTAAAACGCCGCTAACGGAAAAATTGTAAAGGCGGCCAACGCCAGAACCCAGTCACGGTAAAACATAACCGCTATAAGAATGATGAGGGTGATCAGGTTTTTGCCAATGCCGGTCAATCCCTCAGCAAGGGCCGAACGCATGACCTGCACGTCCGATATCATGCGCGCAACCAGCGATCCGCTGTGGTTATCCTGAAAAAATTGTAAATCCAGCCGTATCATATGATTAAACAAATCACGCTGAATATCGGCTACGAGGTGATGACCGATTTTACCCATCTGCACTGTATGGAAATATGTCGAAGCACCACGAAGTATGAGGCAAAAAAATAATCCGCCTGCGATAGGCATAATCATTTCCTGCCTACCTTTGACCATGATTTCATCCATCACAGGGCCAATAATCCACGCAAAAACACCTGTCATTGCAGAGGCAATCAGCATCCAAAACAAAGCGATAGCCAATTCCAATTTGTAAGGATTGATATATCCTTTAAAAATGCGTTTTATAAGTGAATAAGTGTTATATTGTTGTGACATCATTACTATTTGTTCAAAATCCTTTGATATGAACTGACTAGAATTTTACCAGTCGATCCATACGCATGGCCAAATCAAAGTTATGCGTTGCAATCAAAGCGGATGTCCCTGTATTGCGCACAAGATCCATAAACATTGTAAATACTTCTTCCGCAGTTTCAGGGTCAAGGTTTCCCGTTGGCTCATCCGCCAAAATAATCTTAGGGTTATTGGCCAACGCACGCGCAATTGCCACACGTTGTTGCTCCCCTCCCGACAATTTCGCCGGGCGGTTATCCAGCCTGTGCCCAAGCTTCAGTTGCGACAGGATATCTTTTGCCCGTTTTCTTGCCGTATCGTGATCGATGCCCGCAATAATTTGCGGCAACATCACGTTTTCCAGTGCGGAAAATTCAGGAAGAAGATGGTGAAACTGATAAATAAAACCGAGGTCATTTCGGCGTGTTTTTGTACGCTCGCTATCACTCATTGCCATCATATCTTTACCGTCGATATGAAGCTTTCCTGAATTCGCCTTATCCAACAATCCTAGGACATGAAGCAATGTTGATTTGCCGGAGCCGCTGGGCCCAACAAGCGCCACAATTTCCTTCGGAAACATTTCCAGTGAAAAATCTTTAAGAATATGCAGATCATCGCCATGTGCTTGTTTATAACTTTTGCTTAAAGAATCGGCATATAGAATATGTTGTCTATTATTCATATCTTAAAACCTCCACAGGGTCGAGGCGCGCCGCACGCCATGCAGGATATAATGTTGCAAATAATGATATAACCAGTGCCATTCCAACGACACTGACAACTTCCATCCAGTTCACATCCGCCGGTAACTGCGTCAGGAAATATATTTCTGCCGAAAAAAGTTCTGTTCCCGTCAGACTTTGCAATCCTTGACGGATTGTTTCAATATTCAGGGCAAAACCGATACCGAGCAAGGTGCCGGCGGCGGTTCCCGCTACGCCGATCATCCCCCCAGCCAGAATAAAGATTTTGAGCATGGAGCGTCGTGACGCCCCGATTGTCCGTAATATTGCAATATCCCTGGATTTATCCTTAACCAGCATAATCATTGAAGAGACAATATTAAACGCCGCAACGAGGATTATCAGGGTTAAAATTAAAAACATGACATTGCGCTCAACCTGTAATGCGTTAAAGAAACTGCCGTTACTTTCGCGCCAGTCGTAAACACGCATAGAGGCTGGTAATATAGGTATAACATCTCTGATATACTGGTTGGTTTTTTGCGGCTCTGTTGTAAAAATCTCGATTGTATTGACGGCATTAGGCAAATCAAAAAACTGTTGTGCTGCCAATAAAGGCATAAATACAAATCCTTGATTATATTCATACATCTCTACATCAAAGATGGCGGATACCTTAAAACGGCGGGAACTGGGGATGGTCCCGAACGGCGAGGCCTTCCCTTGCGGAGAAAGCAAAACTATTTCATCGCCTGGATACAATGCATAACGCCGCGCCAGCTCCTTTCCGATAATCACTCCGTCACCTGCATTAAAAGCACTCATGTCGCCTTGTACGATAGATGACTTCAAAACAGGTTTGGTATTAAAGCTGTCTTGAGTAATACCGCGAACCATTACGCCTGATGAGGCTCCGCGCACCGAAAACAAAGCCTGCTTTTCAATCTGCGGCAAAACGATATCAATACCGTCAACGGCGGATAATTTTTCAACCCAGTCATCAAACGGTTCAATATAACCTGTATGGCTTACCACATTCATATGCCCGTTCAGGCCGAGAACACGGCCTGTCAATTCCGCCCTGAACCCGTTCATCACAGACATGACGATGATAAGGGTGGCAACGCCCAACATAATACCGAGAAAGGAAAAGGCGGAAATCACCGAAACAAAGCTCTCGCTTTTTCGGGCGCGAAGATAGCGGAAGGCCATCAATCGTTCAAACGGCGTAAAAATCATGACCATGTATGTAGCATGGCCTTACAATTTCACGAAATGGTTTTTAACCCGCGCGGTATTCGACTAACAAAATATATTATTCTTTATTGCATACATTATGTTTAATATGGCAGTGTGGATAACTATAATAAATAATTGATAGACAATGACCGATAAGGTTCAATTAAATAACAGGGAGAAAAGATATGGGTAAAAAGCCAAATAATGGGTCATCGCGATTATCCGCAGGCCAACACTACAATAATATTCGGGAAAAACTTGACGGTTTTAGTTACGCCCGAACAATAATGCCTGCGCGTGCGACCTCACATGGCGGCGGCATTACAGCCATTTTCAAACATGCAAAAACAGGTGCGGAAAAGCCTATTTCTTATGAAACTTTGGGCAGGATGGAAACAAGCGTAAAATGCGCACTTCGTCGTGCCAATCGTTTAAAAAGAAGAGATAAAAATGCAATGGATTGCGATGATCCTGTTTTGAGTAAAATTATGACGGCTAGGCAGGCAGCAGATAGACAACGCCATACCGTACGCTCATACGCAAATGCATAAAATCTTTAATCCTTGATATTAACCGATAACATCAAGGATTTTGTCTTTTGCAGCTTCCTGCTTTTCACCTGTTTTACGGTTTTTGATTTCGACCATTCCTGCCGCAACACCACGCGGACCAACAATGATTTGCCATGGCACACCTATCAAATCAATATCCGCAAACTTGTTACCGGCACGAATATCACGATCATCATACAAAACATCCTTGCCATTTTTTTGGAGAGTTTTGTATAAATTGTCACAAAAAGCATCGCAAGCAGCATCGCCTGTTTTCAGATTAATTACCGCTACGTCAAACGGAGCTATAGATTCCGGCCAGATAATCCCGTTTTCATCATGTGATGCCTCGATCACCGCGGCCATTACCCGCGATACACCAATTCCGTATGACCCCATTTCCAGTGTAACAAGGTTACCGTCCTTATCTGTTACCTTTGCTCCGAAAGGTTCGGAGTATTTTGTTCCGAAATAGAAAATATGACCGACCTCAATCCCTCGGGCTTCAATCAATTGGTCTTTAGCTAACGGACAATTTTCTTCATCATGTTTTTCATCTGTAGCTGCATAAATATCGGTGATTTTATCGAAGTATTTACCAAGCCCTTCCCGATCTGCATATTCAATGGAGCGGCCTGTAAAATCCTGCTCCATCCATTGTTTGTCTACAAAAACGCCGCTTTCGCCCGTCTCTGCCAGAATAATAAATTCATGGGATAAATCCCCCCCGATCGGGCCTGTGTCAGCCTTCATAGGTATTGCCTTTACGCCCAAACGATCAAAAGTACGCAAATAAGACAGGAAATATTTCTGATAGGAATAGCGCGCATCATCGGGATTCATATCAAATGAATAGGCATCCTTCATTAAAAATTCACGACCGCGCATGACACCGAACCGAGGGCGGATTTCGTCACGGAATTTCCACTGAATATGATACAAATTACATGGTAAATCCTTATAAGATTGGATATAAGATTTGAAAATATCAGTAATCATTTCCTCGTTAGTGGGTCCGAACAGCATTTCACGATCATGTCGATCGGTAATACGTAACATTTCCTTGCCATAGGCATCATATCGTCCGCTTTCCTTCCACAAATCCGCGGATTGGATAGTTGGCATCAACATTTCATTGGCACCCGTTGCATCCTGCTCCTCACGCACGATATCCATAATTTTCTTCAATATTTTGTAACCAAGCGGCAACCATGCGTAAATACCGCTACTTGTCTGGCGAATTAAGCCGGCACGCAACATTAACTGGTGCGAAACAATTTCCGCCTCCTTAGGGTTTTCTTTAAGTGTAGGTAAAAAATACTGGGAATATCTCATCTGTTAAGCCGTTCGGGTTAGTGTGTTTAGTCATTCAACCTGATATCAAAATTATCCGTATCATCGCTGTCACAAACATCTTTAATATCACCTGAAATATCCTGTCCGTCATACAATATGCGCCCGTCTTTGTAAATCTCCATCATACCGATATAACTTTCAATATTGGTTCCTTGCGGTAAATCAAGATGATAGCGCCGCGCCATATCTATTGTAACCGGTAGCATAATAGGGTCAGGCACATTAACAACGGCATTGTTATCATGGATCACATCTGCCCGTGGCGTGTGATTCACAGTACTTTCCCTGCAAAGTTTGATGTCGGCAGAAGCGCTATTAATTACCGTCATAAATAGTAGAACGGTCGCCATAAATACGGGCATCCATTTCACGTGCAATCTCCCTAAAATCAATAATGTTTATTTCCGCAAATATATAAATAATACCGACGACAACAAATGTTATCAGTGTTGTCGCGATCAATTTCTTTTTGATATTAGGGTTAGCCGGCGCACCAAAAGCCATCCCCTCTTCAGGTGTTTCCGGCTGGCGGTTACCCCACGGTAAAACGGCAAAAATCACGACCCACCATACAATCAGATACGTAAAGACAAGAGTTAATAGCGACATTGTTTAATCCAATAATGTGACATGAACTTCCACCATAGGCCGAACTTCAAACAATTCACGAAAATAGCGTTTTGCAAAGGCCTGAATTTTATTTTCCAAAGCCTCGGATTTATGTTTTTCCTTTTTCGGCATCTTCGTAATGGCACGGTCAATGTGATTTTCCAGATCTTCGAAATGTTCCTGATCCTTTTTATGATCCATGTCAAACAAACCTAATGTCGTAATTTGAAGGTCAAGAATATCGTCCTCAACAATATCGTAAACCAGCGATACAAGAATCGCACCGTTAAAGCTCATTTTCCGGCGCTGCGACACCGCCGCATGGTCCAGATCGACAATACGGTCGAAATCCACCACCTGCAATCCCGCCTCGACAAATCCTTTGGTATGGACGTTGCCTTTCCCGTCAATCTCCATAATTTGGCCATTGATGGGGACAATTGCATTATGGTGCATATCCGCGTGTGCGGATTGTTGGAACCGTTCGCCGTGAACGGCAATCATCGATTTCGGGCGAACCCATGACAGCATTTTTTCAATTTCGCCACGGCGTGGATGACCCGACACATGAATAATTTCTTCTGTATTTTCAGGATCGAACACGTGAACCCCGCCTGCAAGCAACAGATTCTTCATATCCATAATAGCACGTTCGTTACCCGGTATTGAGCGTGCAGAGAAAAACACAGTATCGCCCTTTCCCATTTTGATACGCGGATGCATCCCACGGGATATTTTGGCAAGGGCCGCCCTAGTTTCACCTTGCGAACCGGTCACAATATAAACAATTTTATTTGCATTGATATGCGCCGCATCGTCTTCGCTGATAAAATGCATATTATCGGGGATATAGCCGCATTGGCGACCGTTATCGACCATATTCGCCAAAGACCGCCCTGAAAGGCAAACCTTTCTGCCGTTAGCTTCGGCGGCGCGATGAATACCGATGACACGCGCCAAATTGGATGAAAACAGCGTCACCGCCACACGCCCTTTGCAAGACCCGAACAATTTTGTAAAGGCCGGCTCCACCTCGGATTCAGAATGGCTGAATCCGTCATACGGCGCATTTGTAGAATCTCCTATATATGCGAGTACGCCTTGATCTCCTATCGCGCGAAATGCCTCTTCCGATGTTGGCGCGCCCACTACCGGATACGGATCCAGATTCCAGTCGCCGCTATGCACTAATGTTCCGGTATCACACGTAATTGCCAAGGAAAATGCCTCGGGAATTGAATGGGCCACAGGAATGGCCTTAATTGAAAATGGTGCAATATCCATTATATCCGTAAATACTATAATTTTTGCCTTTGCACCTTGCGGCGGATATTCGGCAAATTTACGTTTTAATACGCATGCCGCAAAGGGGGAGGCGTAAATCGGACATTGCAGACGCGGCCACACGCGAGCCACGGCCCCAATATGATCTTCATGCGCGTGTGTTATAACCAGAGCCTGTAAATTATCTTTCTGGTTGGCGATAAATTCAGGGTCGGGCAATAAAATATCAACACCCGGCAGTCGCTCTGTTGCAAAGGCTAATCCGCAATCCACCGCAATCCATTTCCCCGCATAACCGTACAGATTGAAATTGGCACCAAATTGCCCACAGCCACCCAAGGGTAAAAATGTAATACCGTTTGAGGTTGGTTTGTATGTGTTGGGGCTTTTACTCATACGTTACTTTCTTGTTCCATTTACGCAATAGATACTATACGCCCTTCGCCTTCATTCCTAGTATGAATTAAACGTAATCCTTCTAAAGTCAAATTTGGATCGGCCTGATCAATCATTTCAATAGCATCTGAAAACAGGGTTGCAAGACCGCCCGTGGCGATGAAAGTCGGTTTTACCCCCATCTCGCCGGCAACGCGTTTTGCCAACCCTTCTATCATCGAAACATACCCCCAGAATAACCCCGTCTGCATCGCCTCGACTGTATTTTGTCCGATAACATGCTCGGGCCTTGCAATACTGATTTTTGGCAACAGAGCCGCGGCATTATGTAACGCCTCGACAGACAAGTTCACGCCCGGGGCAATAATCCCGCCGATAAATACGCCCTTTTCATTTACAATATCAAACGTTGTCGCTGTACCGAAATCAATCACCACAACCGGCGCGCCATAGGTATGAATTGCCGCAACTGCATTGACTATCTGATCGGCACCTATTTTTACAGGCGCAGGCAAACCGATTTGCAAACCGGCATTCGTTCCGTCATTGCGGATAAATTCGGGCGTAACACCGATATATTTATCGCATAAACGGCACAGATTGAAATTTACGTCAGGCACAACCGATGCAATGAGTATATTTTTGATATCGTTAAAAGATACGGATTCAAGCTGCAATAAGGGTGATAGCCATGATGCATACTCATCCGCAGTTTTTTTGCCTGATGTCTGGCACCGCCAAATAATCGGTTCTGCCTTTGTCACATCACGGTACAAGGCGAAAACAATATTCGTATTGCCACAATCAATAGCTAAAAACATTTTGCGTTCTTCCTTATTGTCCCCAATTAATAATTTCCGAAGAGGTTATAACATGCTCCTCGCCGTCAGATGACCTTAGAATTAAAGAGCCGCTATTGTCAATATTCTGGAAAACCCCGCGAATGCTTTGATTTTTTAAATTAGCGGTAATAACCTGCCCTTTTTTAAAAGCAAAGGTCATCCATAAATCACGGATGGGTATAAAACCTTTTTCCTGCCATAAACTGTAATACGTGGAAATGGAATGCAAAAAGATATCCCTGAAACCGTTAACGGATAGTCTTGAAAAATCCTGAACACGCGCCCTGTCATCGGGGGCGGTTTCCACGTTGACACCTGTTCCGACCAGCACATAATCTTCACCTGCCTCTATTAAAATCCCTGCCAGTTTACTGTCGTTAATCATAACATCGTTCGGCCATTTCAATCGTAAATCAATGTCAGCAAA
>DCKW01000042.1:0-4409 GCA_002320485.1 Micavibrio sp. UBA1664 | reverse complement strand
AATTGTTTGATAGAGATTGCCTTTTGGCGATGTCCACTGGTTTCCCCTGCGCCCTCTGCCTGATTGTTGTTCTCCCGCCTGAATAACCAGACCTTCGCACGCATTGGCGATTGCAGCGTCAGAGGCAATATCCATCGTTGAAACAACGGATTCATAATAACGAATATCGAAATCCATAAACGGCTCTATTGTAACGTTGCTGCCGCTTGTGCCGCTTCATACACCAACCAGTCCGGAAAAAGGATATAGGTAACAATAAAAATTACGGCCGGAATGGCAACAAAACGCATAATATTCATCGGTTGAACTGCAAAAGTTGCATTGGCCAAAGGCTGGTCAAAAAACATGATTTTGATAATTTTTAAGTAATAATATGCAGCGACGACAGATGTTAAAACTCCAACCACGGCCAAAGTGATATGTCCTCCGTCAACGGCCGCCTTAAAAACAAAAAGTTTTCCGAAAAATCCCGCCAAAGGCGGTATACCGGCCATTGAAAACATCATGATTGCAATCCCGTAAGATATCATACGATGACGTTCGGACAGGCCTGAAAAATCAGACATCTCTGTTGCCGCCATATCATCCTTATTACGGATGGATAGTATCATGGCGAACGTGCCGGCGGTCATGACCAGATAAATTGCCATATAGACAAGTGTGGCGGTAACCCCTTCATTTGTGCCGGAAATAAATCCCATAAGGGCATAACCCATATGACCGATCGATGAATAAGCCAATAAACGGTAAATATTTTTCTGTGCCAGTCCGGCAAACGCACCGACGACCATGGAAGCCATAGATAATGCGTAAAGAATTTGCACCCACTCACCTTGCATATCCCCGAAAACGGAGAATAACAAACGTCCTAATAACGCAATTGCCGCAATTTTAGGGGCCATTGCAAAAAACGCCGTCACGCATGAGGGTGCACCCTGATATACATCGGGCGTCCACATGTGAAAAGGAACTGCAGAAATTTTAAAGGCAATTCCGACTAATACGAATACAAGACCGACCGTCAATGGCATCGCCCCTGTCATCGGCTCACCCAGCTCAATAACTTGGGCAATCGCAGGAAATGATGTTGTTCCGGCAAAACCGTATATAAGTGAAATACCAAACAGCAACATTCCGGAAGACAAGGCACCGAGAATAAAATATTTCAAGCCTGCCTCTGACGAATGAAGGCTGTTTCTGTTAAACGCGGCAAGAATATACAAAGCCAATGATTGTAATTCCAGACCGATATATAAGGTCAGCATATTATTGGCGGAAATCATGATATTCATACCTAAAACGGCAAGCAAAACCAGAATCACATACTCAAATCGCCCGTGTAATAGTCCGCCAATATCGCGGACAGCCATAAAAATAGCCGCCATACCGCCTAACAGAACAAGAACCTTCATAAAAACGCTATAACGATCATAAACCATCATCCCGTCAAACAGATAAACAGGAATATTTGAATTATCCTCCTGCAAAGCCATAGTTAACGTCAGAAGCAGAACAATGACCCCCAAAATGGATATTTTGTGAAAGGCCCGTTCGCGGATAAATACACCCAACGGCAATAAAAACAACGCAGCCGCGGCCAGAAAAATATCCGCCCGTGCCAAGTATAAATCTGTAAAAATCTGGGTCTCAATCATTTGTTATACCTGTATTTAACTGTCCCGATGCGACCATGTTAGCGGTTTCAGGCGATAATGCCGCCTGATAATTATCAAGTAACTGGTTGACGCTAGGGCCTATTCTATCCAAAACAAAATTGGGCTGAACCCCTAACCATATGACTAAAACGGCCAGTGGAACCAATGCAATTTTTTCTCGCATGTTAACGTCCTTCATCTTTGCCGCATCTTTATTAATAACAGGCCCGAAAACAACCTGACGATACAACCACAACATATATGTGGCACCAAGTACAAGTCCCGAGGCAGCCAAAGTCCCAATAACCGTATCGACACGGAAAGCACCCATCAACGATAGAATTTCACCCACGAATCCTGACGTTCCGGGCAGTCCGACCGAGCCAAGCATAAATAACATGAAGACGGTTGCGTATTTCGGCATATTTTTGACAATACCGCCATAACGCGCAATTTCACGTGTGTGCAGGCGATCATAAATAACGCCGACGCATAAAAACAATGCCGCTGAGATCAGACCGTGTGAAATCATTTGGAAAATCGCTCCCTCAACACCCTGTGTTGTGGCGGTGAATATTCCCAGCGTCACATAGCCCATGTGCGCAACAGACGAATACGCAATCATTTTTTTCATGTCCTTTTGGACAAGGGCGACGAGCGATGTATAAACAATCGCAATGACCGACAGCCAGAAAATCATCGGGGCGAAATAGTTTACGGCTTCGGGAAATAGCGGCATCGAAAATCGTAAAAACCCATATCCGCCCATTTTCAATAACACACCGGCCAGAATAACCGACCCACCTGTCGGTGCCTCGACGTGGGCGTCAGGCAACCACGTATGAACGGGCCACATCGGCATCTTCACGGCAAAACTTGCGAAAAAGGCGAGGAATAGCCAGTACTGCGCCCCGCTTTCCAAACCGTTTTGAACCATAGTCGGAATATCTGTCGTACCGTTTTGCATATAAAGATACAACAATGCTACGAGCATTAAGACTGACCCTAATAATGTATAAAGAAAGAATTTAAACGACGCATAAACGCGGCGCGGTCCGCCCCAAATTCCGATCATGATAAACATCGGAATTAAAACGCCCTCAAAAAAGACATAGAACAAAATTCCGTCGAGCGCACAAAATGTCCCGATCATAAATGTTTCCAACACAAGCAACGCAACGACATATTCGCGCACACGATCGGCAATCGACTGGCGGCATAGCATAATACAAATCGGGGTTAACAAGGCCGACAAAACAATGAAAAATATCGAAATACCATCGACCCCCATGTGATACGATAAATTCAGTGCATCAAACCAGACATATTGTTCGACAAATTGATAGTCAGGATTAGAGCCGTCAAAACGGAACAGTAAAATGAGGCTTAATATCAAAACGGAAAAAGAGATGAATCCACCGACATTGACGGCATTGCGCATCATCCGCTCGATATCTTTGTCCTTGATAATCATCACGAACAAAGCGCCGATCAAAGGCAAAAAAGTTATGAATGATAAAATCGGAAATGTGTCGAAATTCATAATATTATCCAGCCATCATTCTGTAAAAAATCCATGTGACAATCCCTATCAGGCCGATCATCATGATAAACGCATAATGATAGACATAGCCGGTTTGTATACGTGACAAAAATCCGCCACCCACACGAGATGCCTTGGCAAATCCATCGGGGCCAAAGCCGTTAATGGTTTGTTGGTCGCCTTTTTCGAAAAACACCTGACCCAGTTTAATGGCAGGCCGTTGAAATAACACATGATATAATTCATCAATATAATATTTATTGAAAATCAAAAGATATAGGGGTTTGAACACAGACGATACTTTGCGTGCCACTCCGCCGCCAAAGGTATAAATCAAGGTAGCTAGAATAATACCGCTCGCAGCGACAATCAGCGGAGTTACCTTAACCCATTCGGCAACATGGTGCGCGGCCTCTACCGTATCGTTGCCCTCCATTACAAAGAGAGCACCACCCCAGAAATTTGCTCGTGAATGTCCGACAAATAATTCGTAGAACAATTTCCCCGCACCGAGTGCACCTACAGCCAAGATTGCCAAAGGAATGGTCATGACCAACGGACTTTCATGCACATGAGAATATGTTTTATCATCGGCACGTGTTTTACCGTGAAACGTCATAACCAAAAGACGCCAAGAATAAAATGCGGTTAAAAAAGCCGCAGCAATTCCCAACCAATAGGCAATTTGACCTTGCATGGAATGGTCGGCAAATGCAGACTCCAAAATCATATCTTTCGAATAATATCCGGCAAAAAGCGGTATTCCTGCAAGTGCCAGCGAACCAATCCACATCATGGAATAGGTAAAGGGAATTTTATTCCAGATACCACCCATTTTACGCATATCCTGCTCGTTGCTCATCGCATGAATAACAGAGCCCGCCCCAAGGAATAAAAGTGCTTTGAAAAATGCATGCGTCATCAGGTGAAACATTGCCGCGCCATAGGCCGAAACGCCAAGAGCGAAAAACATATAGCCGAGCTGGCTCATCGTTGAATAGGCAATGACACGTTTGATATCAAATTGCGTCATACCAATCGTTGCGGCAAAAATGGCGGTAAAAGCACCGACATAGGTGACAACTATCAAGGCGATAGGGGCAAATTCAAACACAGGTGAAAAACGTGCCAATAAAAACACGCCCGCGGTCACCATCGTTGCCGCATGGATCAAGGCGGATACGGGTGTCGGCCCCTCCATCGCGTCAGGT
>DCKW01000086.1 GCA_002320485.1 Micavibrio sp. UBA1664 | reverse complement strand
TTGGGGGTGTCCTGTTCCCGTTATTCATTGTGAAGGCTGTGGCATTGTTCCCGTTCCTGAAGACCAACTTCCTGTTGAGTTACCTACAGATGTTACATTTGATAAACCCGGCAATCCATTGGACCGCCATCCGACATGGAAACACACCACGTGCCCGACCTGTGGGGAGAAAGCTATCCGCGAAACGGATACATTTGACACCTTTTTTGAAAGCAGCTGGTATTTCCTTCGCTATACCGACCCGCGCAACGAAGAGATCGGTTTTGCCAAGGATCGCGCCGACTACTGGATGCCCGTCGATCAATATATCGGCGGTGTCGAACACGCAGTATTACACCTTTTATACTCACGCTTTTTCCAGCGCGCGTTGAAACAATGCGGTTATACTGATGTCAGCGAACCATTCGCCGGTCTGTTTACACAAGGCATGGTCACCCACATGTCATTTAAAGATTCTGACGGCAAGTGGGTCTACCCCGCCGACATTATCACGAACGAAAACGGCAACATGATCGAGCGTAATACAAAACTTGCCGTTAAGGCGCAGCGCAATGAAAAAATGTCCAAATCAAAACGCAACACGATTGATCCGGAGGAAATTCTCGACAGTTATGGCGCAGATGCCGCTCGCTTATTTGTTTTGTCGGATTCACCGCCTGACCGCGATCTTGAATGGACAGAAAGCGGCATTGAGGGAGCATGGAAATATATCAATAAACTATATCGTATGGTGGCCGATAATCACAATGCATTACCTGCGGCAGATTCAGCCCAACCCGAATGCGGGGAGAAGGCGCTTGCCGTATTGCGAAAAATTCACGAAACCCGTAAAAATGTCGCCACGGACATTGATGCCTTTCATATGAACAAGGCCGTTGCCCGCATTCGCGAAATGTCGAACGAATTTTCCTCTTTGGATTCAAGCAAGAGCGATGAAGCATGGGTCATGCGTGAAGGATTTACAACTTTGGCGCAATTGATCTCGCCCCTAACGCCACATTTGGCAGAGGAGATATGGGCAATGTTGGATATGGATGGCCTTGTAGCAGATTCAACCTGGCCTGTTGCAGATTGCTCCATTCTTGCTGATGACGCCGTGACGATAGGGGTTCAGGTCAACGGAAAATTACGCGCCACGATCACACTGCCAAAAGGTAGTGACAAGACTGTTACCGAACAAACCGCTATGGCCAACGATGATGTCCTTCGTGCCATTGATGGGAAAGATATTCGTAAGGTTATTGTGGTGCCTGACCGTATTGTCAATGTTGTTGTCGGTTAAGGGATTCTTAGAAAAATTATTGCGTGCAATCTGTTGCGTTCCTGTTAATTTAAAGGAATGAAATATATTGCCGTTTTATGTTTGTTATTCCTGTCTGCCTGCGGATTTACGCCTGTCTACAGCCCCTCCATGCAATCGGGGGTGGTTGAGAACTCTTTATCTGCCATAACTATTGATACCATTCCTGATAGATCGGGACAGATGGTGCGTAATTATCTGATAGACCGGATTTACAATAGCAACGTCCCCGCTTCGCCCGAATACAGATTATCGGTAAGCCCGGTACAAGAAACAATTGTATCCATCGGCATTGATAAGGATGATGAGGCCTCACGGGCACAAGTCCGTGAAATGGTGATGTTTCGCCTCATCCGCTTATCGGATAATGAGGTTGTTCTGACAAGGGCCGCTCGTAGCGTTAGCAGTTATAATATTTTAAGCGGACAATTTACAACGTTCGTTACAGAGCAAGATGCGCGGGAACAGGCTTTACGCGCCCTTAGTGAAAATATCGTTACCGATCTGGAATTATATTTCAAACGATGAAATTATCATTCAAGCAAATAGAATCCTTTGTTAAATCCCCTGATCCGAAAGCGCGGGCCATCCTTGTTTATGGACCCGACCAAGGATTGATGAAGGAACGATCGAGGATAATGGCAAAAACGGTCAATCCCGATTTAAACGATCCTTTTAATGTCATTACGCTTTCTCATGATAAAATAATTGCCGATCCTTCTATTTTTTATGATGAAGCAAACGCTTTGTCCTTAATGGGGGGTAATCGACTCCTTTTTATTAAAGATGCCGGCGATGGGTTGAATATCATTTTAAAAGATTATTTGGAAAACCCTTCGCAAGATACGCTTGTTATTATTGAGGCGGGCGATCTGGGCCCACGATCTCCGTTACGCAAATTATGTGAGTCGGCAAAGAATGCGGCCGCCGTTCCCTGTTATGTCGATGACGAACGTACACTAGCAGGAATAATTCGTGAAATGTGTACGCATGCAGGTTATTCCATAGATCAGGATGCCTTACTGGCGTTATCAGGCGCCATTATCGGTGACAGAACTATTGCAAGAAATGAAATTGAAAAACTCATTATATATAAAGGATATAAGCAAGGTTATAAAGGGTTTGGTGGTGAGGCTGTACGTGAAAAAATAGGTTTTATTGAGCTCCGCGATATCATTGCATGTTGCGGGGACGTACGCGATTGGTCGATGGACCGTCTGGTGTATGCTGTTGGCGATGGTAACATACAGGAAAGCCAGATGATTATTGAAAGTTTGATTAAAGATCAGGTTGCACCGATTGTTATTTTAAGGTCAATTCAAAATCATTTTTGGCGTTTAATGGGCGTTCATATGAAAATTGCTACAGGATTAACACAAGCGGATGCTTTGAAGACATTATCCCCGCCATTGTTTTGGAAGGTGGAAGATCAATTTAAACGTCAATTGCAACGGTGGATGATTGCACCCCTGGAATCCGTTTTGGATACATTAAATAGGGTTGAGGGTATGATTAAACAAAGCGGTTACGATGATGTCGGCCTGATTAAAAACGCGATCATGCAGATTAGCCGTTACCAGCCTTCACACATACGATAAAATTTTATTGCGACCCTTTTGATAGGCGATGAATAACATCATCAAGCTGATCAAAATTTTTATATTGGATTTTAACTGATCCCTGACCTGACTTTGATGCGGCTTGTATGGTTACCGACATCCCTAAAATCCGTGTTATTTCCTCTTCTAAGGCAATTGTGTTCACATCCTTGCTGCTTGCAGAGGATTTTGAAGCCCCCTTCTTGTTCGCATCATGTTTAACGTCGTTTTCTTGAACAATTTTTTCAACAGCCCGTACGGATAGATTTTCATCAATAACCCGTTGCGCCAATATTTCCGCATTATCGCGCCCAATTAATGCACGGGCATGTCCTGCGCTTAATTCACCTTCTTCCACCATCGTTTGCACCTTAGGAGGCAATTGCAACAGGCGTAATACATTGGCAATATAAGGGCGGCTTTTGCCTATAGTTGCGGAGAGTTTTTCCTGCGTGTGCCCGTGAATATCCATCAATTTTTTAAGGGCTTTTGCCTCTTCTATCGGTGTCAGATCCTCGCGTTGAAGATTTTCAATCAGTGCAATTTCAAGCACTGTCTCGTCGTCCAGATATTGTAAAACAACAGGAACTGTATGCATTTGCACCAATTGTGCCGCCCGCCAGCGGCGTTCTCCCGCTATAATTTCATAGGCACGTTCTTCATTGGCAACTGGGCGAACAACAATAGGCTGCAATATCCCATGCATGCGTATAGATTTGGCAAGATCATCCAATGCCTCTTGATCGAAATGTTTTCGCGGCTGAAATGGACATGGGCGCAACCATTCAATCGGCATGGTCCGCCGTTTCAAATCATCGGAAATTATATCATTTGGGCTGACATCGGATTCCGATTCTGTTTCATGTGAAACAACCGTCGTCTCATCCGCCATATTGCTATCCTCACCGAAAATTGCATCAAGCCCGCGCCCCAGACCACGTTTTTTAGGATCAGGATTGTTTGGATTTTCAGCCATCAGGCAGCCACCTTCTCAGTCGCCATCAATTTTTTCTCGCGTTTAATCACTTCTTTGGCAAGCTGGATATAGGCCTGAGATCCAGCGCAGCGCATATCATAGACAATTGCAGGCAGTCCATAGGACGGGGCTTCCGATACACGAACATTTCGCGGAATGACTGTTTTATAAACATCATCCCCGAAATAACTGCGAACATCTTCCGCCACCATGGCTGACAATCTGTTACGCGTATCATACATTGTCAGAACCACACCATGTAAGATCAGATCAGGATTGAATGATTTTTTCACACGCTCAATAGTTTTGGTTAAATGAGCCAACCCTTCCAGAGCATAAAATTCACACTGCAACGGTACGAGGACAGCATCGGCAGCAACAAAAACATTTAACGTTGTCAAATTTAACGCCGGCGGGCAATCAATAACAATGTAATCATAATCCCTACCCGCACCCTGCAAAGCCATTTTCATACGAAATTCGCGATTTTCAGCCGTGACCAACTCAATTTCCGCGCCTGATAAATGCATGGAAGACGGGATAATCGATAATCGAGGGACACGGGTGCTACTGACACAATCTTCCAGTGTTTTATCACCAAACAATAAATCATAAGAACTGTGATCACGCTCCGACCGCTTAATTCCCAATCCTGTTGATGCATTGCCTTGTGCATCCATATCAATCAATAAAACGCGTTTTCCAATGGCGGCTAACGATGTTGCCAGATTGATTGAGGTTGTGGTTTTACCGACGCCGCCTTTTTGGTTGGCAATGGCAAAAATACGAGGGGGTGTAGACTGGGTTTTCATGATAATTCCTTCATCCTTCCTAGCTTCAAACATACAGGATTCGGGGATTCTTATGCAAGTTCTGGGTTATAACGGGCGAATGTTATTCACAATTAATATCCGCGCTTTAGAGTCGGTCTTACTCGGATATAAGCTATAATCAAATTTGAATTTTTTTATTGCTTCGTCAATTTCACTTTGAAAATTTGCCCCTTTGGGTAAAACCATTATCAAATCGGGATTTTTATTCCACAAAGGTTCGGCATAATGAATTATTTGTCTTAGCGATGCCAAGGCACGTGAGGTCAAACAATCAGCCTCAATCGCATCCATTACATTTTCAATCCTGTCATTATATACAGTAATATTGTGACACTGTGTTTCACGTGAAACAGTTTGCAAAAAAGCACACTTACGCGTATCAGCTTCAATCAAATCAACATGTATGTCCGGCCTTTGCATGGCGATTAATAGTCCGGGAAATCCAGCTCCTGAGCCGATATCACATATTTTTTTGACATTTTGTGGGATAAAATCCAACAGCTGTAAACTATCTTCAAAGTGACGTTCCCACACATTTTGCAAAGTGGCAGGACTAACCAGATTGATGGTTTTCTGCCATTTCAATAATAAGTCGCGATAGAGAATGGTTTTTTTATCAGGCTGCATTTCTTTTCTTTACATGCCTTAGCAGCGCAATGATAGCCGCAGGCGTGACACCCGGAATGCGCGCCGCCGCGCCCAGTGTGTGAGGGCGCGCCATCTCTAATTTTTGTATAACTTCGGAGGACAAAGAACCGACACTTGTGTAATCAAGCGTTACCGGCAAGACCAGATTTTCATCTTTACGATAAGCGTGAATATCTGCCATCTGCCGGTCAATATAGCCGGCATAGGAAGCATCAATTTGTATTTGTTCAGCTATATCAGTTTGTATATCGGCAAGTTGCGGCCATATAGCGGTCAGCTTATCCCAAGTTGCCGCCGGATAGGACAATATTTCCTGCAAATTGCGACGTTTTCCATCCTTATTGACAATAATACCATGTTTTTCCAGTTCGTTGGGCGTAGCCTGTAAGGACAGGCTTATACCTCTGGCATTGTTCAGTTTTTCTTTTTTCTCTGTCCAAATGTATTTCCGCTTATTACTTACACAGCCCCATTGTATGCCTTTATCAGTCAGACGTTGGTCAGCATTATCGGATCGTAATAATAATCGGTATTCTGCACGGGAGGTAAACATTCTGTAGGGTTCTGGCGCACCACGTGTGATCAAATCGTCAATCAAAACACCGATATAGGCTTCGGCCCGATCCAAAGTAAATGTTTCACGTGAAACATGGCGCGCGGCATTTAAGCCCGCCATTAGCCCTTGAGCCGCAGCTTCTTCATAACCTGTAGTGCCATTAATTTGCCCTGCCAAATACAATCCCGATAGTTGTTTTACTTCAAGCGTGGGCTTAAGGGATCTTGGATCTATATAATCATATTCAATTGCATACCCATATTCGATAATTTTCGCATTTTCTAAGCCCTGAATGGTTTTGAAAATCGCATCCTGCACTTCAGTAGGCAAGGACGTTGAAATACCGTTTGGATAAACAGTTGCGTCGTTTAATCCTTCCGGCTCTAGAAAAATCTGATGCCTGTCTTTGTCGGCAAAACGCGTGACCTTGTCCTCGATCGACGGACAATAACGAGGACCAGATCCACTGATCTGACCGGAGTAGACAGCGGAAAAATGCTTATTCTCTTCAATAATTTTATGGGTTTCGCTATTCGTATAAGTCATATGACAGGCAATTTGTGGTACCGTGATTTTATCGTTCATGTAAGAAAACGGCACAGGGGTGGCATCTGCCTCCTGTTTCTCAAGAATATCCCAGTTGATAGTCGTTCCATCAAGACGTGCCGGTGTTCCCGTTTTTAAACGACCCATCGGTAATTCAAGTCGCTCCAGAGTTTCACCCAGTCCAACCGCCGGTGCCTCACCTACACGGCCTGCCGGTATTTTTTCGGTTCCGCGGTGAATCATACCGCGTAAAAATGTACCGGTTGTAATCACAACTGCAGGTGCGTGTAATTTGCTACCATCCCCTAATATAATTCCATCAATTTTATCATCGTTAATAAGTAAATCTTCAACACTGCCCTCAACAACCGTAAGATTAGGCGTGTTAAAAATTTCCTTTTGCATGGCTTCACGATACAATTGACGGTCCGCCTGGGTTCTAGGGCCGCGCACCGCGGCGCCTTTTGAAGCATTGAGCATTCGAAATTGAATTCCGGCTTGATCAGTTATACGGCCCATAATCCCGTCTAATGCATCAATTTCGCGCACAAGATGGCCTTTACCTAAACCACCGATAGCCGGATTGCATGACATGATACCAATCGTATCCTTTTTGTGGGTAACCAGAGCTGTCGCCGCGCCCATACGTGCCGCAGCAGCCGCAGCCTCACATCCGGCATGGCCACCCCCCACAACTATAACGTCATACTTATTATGCATGGGGGTGGTTATAACAGAAAAAGTGAAAAATATTCCAGTATTTTATTTACCGATGCAAAAATCACGGAAAATAATATCAAGCAGATCCTCAACGTCCGTACGACCGGTAATTTTTCCAATTGCGCGTACCGCCATACGGATATCCTCGGCCACCAGATCGGGGCTGTAACCATTCAGGGCATTGGTGATATATAGACGGCAATTTTCCAATGCCTCTCTGTGGCGGGCGCGGGTCAGGCTAGGCGATGAACCCATTTCTTCAAAGAGATGTGATGTTTCACGTGAAACATGCGTGACAAAATTATCAATTCCTTGGCCAGTTTGTGCAGAGATATATAAAGCATTATCTATAATACGGTCAGAAATCAGGTCAGATTTATTAATGACTAAAAAACTTTTATTATCATGCAATGCAATTGTTTGAGAATGTAGCTCTCTCTCGCTTCCATCAAACAAAAGAATTTTAAAATCCGCTTCTTTTGCTTTTGCCAATGCGCGTTTAATGCCTTCAGCCTCAATCTTGTTTTGTGCATCTTGATCATTCAGTTCCTCAGGCCGCAATCCCGCGGTATCGTATAAGGTAACCGGGTATCCTTTTAAATCCAGATGTACTTCCAAAACGTCACGTGTGGTTCCCGCCATGTCGGACACAATTGCAACATCGCGCTGCGCCAAAGCATTTACAAGGGATGATTTTCCTGCATTTGGGGCGCCGATGATTGCGATTTTAATGCCTTCTCGCAGAATTTCTCCACGATTACCATCATTCAAATGTGAATCAATAGCTGATAATAGAGATTGCAACGCAGGATTTATATGATTTTTAACCTCTTCCTCGGGCAAATCTTCTTCACTGAAATCTATTTGCGCCTCGGCATAGGCTAACGCACGGATAAGTTGATCCGCCCAATCCCCATATAAATGACCCAACGCGCCACCCATTTGTGATAGAGCCAACTGTTTTTGCGCTTCCGTCTCGGCATGGATTAAGTCTGCTACAGCCTCAGCCTGTGTTAAATCCATCCGCCCGTTTTCATAAGCGCGGCGGGTAAATTCCCCCGGTTCGGCAAGCCTGTGGCCTTCACATTCGGCCAAGGCACTCATTAAAGAATCTCTGACCGCCTTGCCCCCATGAATATGATATTCAACAACTTCTTCCCCCGTATAGGAGCGTGGGGGTTGAAAATAAATAACAATCGGCTCATCAATAATCGCGCCGCTTTTCGGATTATGTATTGTTGTGAGAACAGCTTGCCGCGGCGGAAAATTATCTTCACTCAATTGTTTTAAGGATTGGGGTGCTGCAGGCCCTGATACCCTCACTACGGCAATTCCTGCCCGCCCCTGAGCAGAGGCCAATGCATATATTGTATCCCCGGCCATTAGTCTTTAGATTTTTTCGAAGACGATTTAGGGTCGCTTTGACCTGACATCATTGCGCCGCCCATCTGTTCCCAGATCATTTGTTGTAATTCCTGAAAATGACTGAAATTTTGCGGCATCCACAATTTCATCTGTTCTTGCATGTGGGCGTTCATTTGATCGACATCGGGTAATCCGAAAAATCTGCGCGCCTCTTCCGGGGTGCAATCGACATTGATAGTAAACTTCATTGTCTATAATCCTTTCATTAACGGTCCAACAATACTATACTTTAATTATGGATGACCATAGCTATTCTCAAGACTTTATCAGGAAAGCCGAAACCCGCATCCGCAGACAGTTACAGGATAATGGGGTTGACGATCCCTCCAAAATAAAAATTCAGATTAAACGGCATGGTGAGGATGTTTTAAAAGCCGAAACCCGTTTTATAGTCGATTGTCAGGTTGCCAGCACACATCAAAAAGGTAAATCCACACAAGGCCGCGTCATAAAGGCGGGGGAATTACAATCAGAGATCCAATCTTTCAAAGCCGGATTGCAGGATCGTGAATCCATCACAAAACAGGCCAAAGATCTTATAAAAACTTTACCTTTACAAGGGTTTGGTGCCGAAAATAAAATGCTGGAGCTTACAGCGGAAAAGGCGATTTTAACAGAGAATGTTACGTGTAGCCGCTGTAAGGGAAACGGCAATATGCAATGCCCGAAATGCAAGGGTATGGCCAAAATAAAATGCCCGAAATGTTACGGACGTGGCGATCTTCAATGCGAAGTTTGTTTAGGGCATGGAAAAATTCAAGACGGTAACGGATCGAAGCCCTGTTATAAATGTCATGGCAATGGCGAGGTGTTTTGTTATCAATGTCAGGGGAAAAAATTTATACCCTGTACGCATTGCCACATGAAAGGGCAAATTGGGTGCAGTGATTGTAATGGCAAAGGCACAAATTCTGTTATCACCTCATTGACACCCTTTATTGAGCTGACATCGGCCATCCATGTTCAGGATCTGGAAACCGATCCCAAACGCATGGCAGGTAAAATCGGTGGTTTACCTTTAGCAAACGGCGGTCATATTACAATTCGTACTGCCGCATCCCCTGAACAGGAAGAAATTGAAAGGGCTTATTTTGAAGAAAAGCCCATCGATATGTCACGTACAACCGTATATTACGAAGCGGACATGCCTTGGGCCGTAGGCGAAATTATAATTAATAATAAACCGCATGATATTACATTTGCGGGCGCTAAAGGTGCTGTGTGTGAAAGCGGTAGCTTTATGCAGCAATTAATCCAACCCCATCTTGAGCGGCTGGATCGGTCTACACAAAAATTGGAAAATGCTCAGGCGGCAATTAAAGATGCATGCAATTTACGCGTTTCACGTGAAACATTCGCCCTTTTAGGAAAGGGAAAACCCAAAAAAGTCATGCAAAATATATATAAATTATATCCGTTGGGGTGGACAAAGGCCGATATTCAAACATTTGTTACAATCGCTTATAAATCCCTTAAAATTGCCACCCGCCGTACACGATATGCCGGTTTGGCAGTCGGGTTAGGAATAACCACATTATTAAACTATTTATGGTTTATGACCGCTTTAAAGCCTGAAATATCACTTCAGTCACCGCTTAATATATTGGCAGACGGAATTCCTTTAATAATCGGAATAATTATATCGATGACAGCGGTTAAAGCCATTGGTTTTATTAAATATTATATGCTCATGAGTGATATTGGTGTGAAATCAAAAAATACCCCGCCTATGGGAAAGGCAGGGTTATATGCACTTGCATGTCCTGTATTGATATGGGTCGCCTTCATGACGGCCCAATATCTTGGACTTTATTGATTCATTGACTGGAAAAAATCGGCGTTATTTTTTGTGCTTTTTAATTTTCCTAGCAGGAATTCAACTGCGTCAACTGTTCCCATAGGGTTCAAAATACGACGTAAAATCCACATTTTCTGCAATGTTGCAGGATCAACCAGCAAATCTTCCTTACGCGTTCCCGATTTTTGAATATCTATTGCGGGATAAACGCGTTTGTCAGCTACTTTACGGTCCAAAACGATTTCGGCATTACCCGTTCCCTTAAATTCTTCGAAAATAACCTCATCCATGCGCGATCCAGTATCAATCAGCGCAGTTGCAATGATTGTAAGCGATCCGCCTTGTTCAATATTACGCGCCGCGCCAAAAAAGCGTTTAGGGCGTTGCAGGGCATTGGCATCGACCCCCCCTGTCAAGACCTTACCGGATGATGGCACAACCGTGTTGTAGGCCCGGCCCAAACGTGTAATGGAATCAAGCAGAATCACAACATCACGTTTCTGCTCGATCAGGCGTTTGGCCTTTTCCATGACCATTTCCGAAACCTGAACGTGGCGGGATGCCGGTTCGTCAAACGTCGATGATATTACTTCCCCGCGAACAGAGCGGGCCATATCGGTCACCTCTTCAGGGCGTTCGTCAATCAACAAAACAATCAAATAAGCCTCAGGGTGGTTTTCAGCCAAAGAATTTGCAATAGATTGCAACATCACTGTTTTACCGGTCCTGGGTGGCGCAACGATCAAGGCACGTTGACCAAATCCCAACGGTGAAGTGAGTTCAATAATGCGTGGCGTAAAATCTTTTCTGGTCGGGTCATCCACCTCCAGATTGATTTTCCGTTGCGGATAAAGGGGCGTCAAGTTATCAAAACCAACACGATGTCTCAGTTTTTCCGGTAACTCATAGTTAATCGTGTTCACTTTAAGCAGCGCAAAATAACGCTCGGACGCCTTTGGTGCGCGAATTTCACCCTCAACAATATCACCCGTTTTCAAACCGAAACGTTTGATCTGGTTCGGGGAAACATAAATATCATCAGGGCCAGGAAGATAGTTTTCTTCCGGGCTTCTTAAAAAACCGAACCCGTCTTGTAAAACCTCTAAAACACCACTGCCTTTGATATTTAAATCATGTGCGGCCAATTCTTTCAAAATTGCAAACATCATGTCCTGTTTGCGTGATGTGGGGATATCGTCAATCTCCAACTCTTCAGCAAAGGCCAAAAGTTCGGCAGGCGTGCGTTGTTTCAATTCTTTTAAATCAAGCACCGACCGGCGCTCTTCATGTGGCAGTTTTAGTTTTACATCTTGTGAAGCCATAAGCGTTCCCTTGTTATTATGGAAATATTTTTATAGATAAAACGGGTTTGTTTTTGTGATTTTAAAAATTTGTTAAATTTGTTTTTTTGAAATTTATTCGGGCCTGTTCATGCGCAGACCGCAAAAATTATCCCTGTTGGTAATGCACGAAAATTTATTGGATATAAGCGGTATATATTTAAACTGGCTTATCTGTCAAGCATTTATTTTTAAAACGGTTTAACCACTGCCAATATAACGACAATGATTAATAGGAAGGTGGGAACCTCATTCACGATACGATAAAATTTTTGTGGTTTGGTATTTATATCCTTTGCAAATTTTTTAACCCATCCTGCACACATACCATGAAAGCCGGATAGGAAAATAACCAACAATAATTTTGCATGAAACCATCCTTGCGACAATAAATCAGGATTGGCCACCAACATCATCACCGCAAAAAACCATGTCGACAGCATTGCCGGCGTTGCAATATAACGCAACAATTTCTTCTCCATAATTTTAAAGGTTTCCGATTGTGCAGAACCTTTTTCAGTTTCTACATGATAGACAAATAACCGTGGCAGATATAGCATTGCCGCCATCCATGAAATCACGGAAATAATATGAAATGCCTTAAACCAGAGATAATATTCAATCATGGTTAATTTGCCTGCCTTTGTATTTTACGAATGGTTTCAATCAATAACGTTACGGAGTCCGGATTGGTTTCCTTGATAACGCCATGTCCCAAATTAAAAATAAAAGGACCATCTTGTAAAGCCTTGCATATAACTTCTGCCTGATGCGTCATGGCCTCGCCGCCTTCGAGCAAAAGAAGATTATCAAGATTGCCCTGTACGCATATTTTGCCTTGCATTTTTTTCATGGAAGTAAGGGGGACACCCTGATCGCATGAAACACAATCTATACCTGTTAGTTTAACAAAATCCTCATAATTCAATCCCGCACCGCGTGGAAAGCCGATGATCGGTATATCGGGATGAACGGCCTTCACCGCCTTCACAATTTTTGTAACAGGGTCAATACTATATCGTTTAAATTCTTCCGCACTTAATACACCGGACCAACTGTCAAAAATTTGCAGTGCATTGGCCCCTGCCTCTATTTTTTTGATCAGATAAGCGGAAATAGCGGTTACCAATAAATCAATCAGATCATTAAATGCACTTGGGTTAAGCATCGCAAATCCGCGTACATTTTGATAATCCCGCGACCCGCGACCGTTAATCATGTAACAGGCAAGCGTCCATGGTGCGCCCGCAAAACCAATCAGTGATTTATCATCAGGTAAGGCTTCCCTTGTTTTGTCCAAGGCTTCGAAAACGGGTGACAGATGATTAAGAAATGTTTCCTCATTCCATAGCGGCAAATCAAAAAGATTATGCACGGGATCGAGTCTCGGACCCTCACCTTCGACAAACCAAACTTTTTGTCCCAAGGCATGTGGTACAACCAGAATATCGGAAAAAATAATTGCGGCATCCAGATCGAAACGGCGTAAAGGCTGTAGCGTTACCTCACTGGCCAGCGCGGGGTTATAGCACAGGGATAGAAAATCCCCCGCCTGTTGCCTGATTTCCCTATATTCGGGTAAATAGCGCCCTGCTTGTCGCATAAGCCATACAGGTATATGATCGCTTTTTTCACCGCGAAGTGTCTGAATAAATTTTTGTTCCATATCGGAAGGACTGTACCACCCATATTAAAAAATAATAGAATTTATTTTAAAGGATTTAGTATATGTAGGGCCTGTGAATCCTGTGTATAATTAGGTTAGGACTGTGTTATCCCCACCATGGTAAAAACGGGAGTCGCACAAGGAGCGTCGCTAAATATTAACAAATCGTTAATTTATCCCCGATGCCGACTTATCCTGATTCCATTTCATTTCAGTTCCGAAAAAATATATTTTTATCCCCCGTACAGGAAGGTTGGATTCCATTCTCAGGAACATACAAAAATTATACACAGGGATATTGGTTATTTTATACATGGCGTTTATACTTTGCTTATGACCTCTCCTTATATCGAATTATCGAAAACAGACGCCCGAAAAATTCTGCAAGTTTTATCAGATCAGGCCGATACCGGTCTTGATACGGAAAAAACGCGTGTGTTGAAGCAGGATTTATCGTTCGCCCCTGGGTGGCAAAGGCTCACCTGCGAGGATTATACGGTCATGCCCTATCGCAAGATGGATTTCTTACGATATGAAGATAGTTTTTACCCTTTGGAATATAGCGGTGATCCATACGAACAAAACAATTTTTCAAGGCTTCCTGTAATAATTAATTCGCATACGGTTATTGATTATCTTAAATTTTATTACGATTACTACAGGCCCAGTAGGAATAAATTAAAACCGGTTTTTCATGTCGATGATATTCAATGGCAAGAAGATCTTGCCCCCGTTTCCATCAAATCATTGCAAAAAGAGCTGGCGACCTATCCCCTGATTAAAGAAAAAAATACAGGCTATGAAGTTATTTCAAGCTGCATATTCGGGCATTCTATCATGGAGATACGATTTATTATTTCCCCTGACGGAAAAATGGAAATCGGGGATTCCCGCGTCCTCATCGATGACTTACCTGTCAAAACATTCCCATAATCGATTCATAAATCATTAACCTTTTGAAAAAATTAAAAATATTTAGGATTTGTTAGGATTTTAATAGCAAATTGTTAAGACCTTTTGGGCATACTGAAAGGACTAAAAGAAAAGGGAAATCCTTAAACGGATTAGGGAAATAAGATGAATACGACAGTTTGGGGTTTAGATTTTGTATATAAAGGGCCGATGGCGGTTCGCGTATCCTGTCATGCAGGGGATTGCGGGCAGAGGGTCATATGCAATGCCGTTGGAGACCAGCCGCTGTTTTATGCCGATGACGCACAAGAAGATGACATGGTATTCGATTTTATGTCTGAAACCGATCTTGAAGAAATGCAGACAAAATTAAAAACATATGATCGCGCCATTGAATGCCTGTCAAAACTAAAAACTCAAACAACAGAAGACGTTTTTGAAACAGTCATTTCCGAAAAAGAATATAGAGAAACCACATTTGCCGAAATTAAAGTTTTTGCCGGACATAGCGGGTTATTTACAGCCTATCTTGATTTTGCCGATCGCCACGATCTTCAATTCCGCTCATCGCGTCAGGTTGAAACCGCCTTTTATAATAAGGATAAGGAAACAATATTTTTTAACCCTTCACTGGACCAGGCTTCAGGCGCCATTGCATTGATAAAATCGTTGCGTACGGCATGGAATTACAAGCAGGGTATATTGATTAATCCGCTTACATTCCAACCGGAAGAAACAATTTTAATTAATCGCCTGTTTGCGGCCGATCTGGATATTACAGCAGTATCTTTTGCGTGGGATATGAAATTGGCAGGACACGAAAAATTATGGAATAATGCCATGACAGGGGCGGATTATGACCTCTACACGGCGTATGCCATTGAAGCCATGGCTGATTTCCGCTCGTTAAAAAGCGGCTTGGCGGCCCGCGCCACATTTGAAAAATGGTTTTTATCCGACCGTTGTAAAAATTACGACAGACATATTATACAGATCATGCTTTCAAACTATGCGATGCATGAAATTGACAATGCGAAAACATCCCGTTTGCTTGCGAAAGATATTATTACGCGCCTTGGCAATAGGCCACAGGGAAAAAATTACCTGTCCGCTATAATTCCGGCCATAACATCCGACAGTATTTATACTGAGGTCCGCGACCGTTCCAACGCGAACTTCTTGTGGTTTGTAACGTTTGAAAGAAAGATGGCGCAAATGGAACAGGAATTGCAATCCGGTGATAATGTTACAGAGCGTTATACCGACGCATATTCAGGAGAAAATAATATTCATGAGTTGCCTATTATTCACGAATCCACAGGCGCCGAGGGGAAAAACGGCACAATGGCCACTTTATTTGTTCTCGACCATTTCAGAGCAGGGTAAAACCATGCTGGATATCATGCCATGTCTGTATGATGTATTATTGAATGATTTAGGCAATGACTGGCATATTGAGTTTAATGATTTGAACGGCATCGGTTATGATCTGGATATCGAAAGATCGATCATCATGCTTAACAATTTCGGTTTAAGGCCGGATTGTGCATTAAAATCCCCTTATTTCAGACCGCAGATTATTTTACATCTGGTTGAGGCATTACGTATGACGCGTCACGTCGAATGGCTTGAAGGCATGCTTGAGAGATATGACCCGCAAACGATTATTTTAATCGGTCGTGTTTGTGTTGCCGATACGACAGTTCAAAAAATCAAATTCGCATGGGAATCCAAAATCGACGGCGATACATCATTGTGGAAGCATATATTGTGCGGTGAGCATACTGATATCGCCACCGCATTTGAATCATCGCTGGAAAAATACCTGACCGCATCAATGGATTTGGAACAGGCCCAAAGCAAGGCGATGGCTGTTGCCTTTAACCAATGGTTTTCAAATAATGAGCGCGTCAACGATTGCGATCATGATACTTTGGACCTTGTTGATGGTATGATTGCCGATTACGCCCGTTTTGAAGGTCGCCGTCTTGAAAAAAATGCCATTACGTGCCTGACATTTATTCCCGGACAGGATCAGTCTTATCTGGACAGGTATTTGCAGGAGGATATTCTTAAAAATCCTTATTATTCTTTGGTTAGCGACCCTATAAACCATATTCACTTTACACAAATTTTATCCGATATGAATACTGTGCGTGTGGGGGGTCTGGTGTTTAGTGACCGCGATCTGGCCGCAAGATTTATAGTGTCCGAAGACATTCAAATCCATTAAACTGTATTCATGAAAATTATCGGCCTGACAGGCTCTATCGGGATGGGAAAATCCGTTGCGGCCCGGCAATGGCAATCATTGGGTGTTCCCGTCCATGATGCCGATGCGGCCGTTCACCGTTTGTTAGAGCCAAAGGGAAAAGCGTTTCCACTTGTAAAAGAAGCGTTTCCATCTTGTATTATCGACGGGGCAATAGAACGCAAATCATTAGGACAAATTATTTTTCATGACCCCGTTAAACGCAAAATTCTCGAAGATATCCTGCATCCCCTGGTGCGTGAAAACTCCCATAAATTTATCGAGGCATGCCGCCGCAGGCGCGAACCTGTTTGTGTTTTGGATATTCCTCTTTTATTCGAAACGGGAAGGAACAGGCATGTCGATACAACCATGTGCGTTACCGCACCGCATTGGGTACAAAAACGGCGTGTATTAAGACGACCGAATATGACCGAGGCAAAATTCAAGGCCATTGCAAAAACACAAATGCATGATTATCGTAAGAAAGCCTTGAGCGATTATGTGGTTATAACCGCACGCGGTCGCAGGCACACACTAAACGCGATAAAAAGAATAAAAAAGAATGAACAGTTCTAGAGAAGTCTGGGCCATACAACATATCGGATATGAGGATTTAGGGTCGTTTGAAACCGTTTTGAAAAATCGCGGCTTCAACGTCCGCTATTTTTGTTCGCGCAATGTCGATTATCAGGGATTATTCGCCCAAGACCCCGATTTATTGGTCGTTCTGGGCGGTCCGATGAGTGTTTATGATACAGAACGCCATCCGTGGATATTACATGAACAGAAATTTGTTGAAGACCGCATCGAATGTGAAAAACCGTTATTGGGAATATGTTTTGGTGCACAAATGATTGCCCGTGCGCTGGGGGCCAATGTTTATGCTGGCCCGCAAGGCAAAGAAATCGGCTGGTCAAAAATCATCTTAAACGAAGAGGGTAAAAAAACACCCTTCCGGCATTTAGACGGGGCTTTAACCGAAATGATGCATTGGCATGGTGACACATTCGATTTGCCGGATGGCGCGGTTTTGCTTGCTTCCTCAGACTTGTATAAAAAACAGGCCTACACCTACAGCCATTATGTGTTTGCCATGCAATGCCACCCCGAAGTTACCCAAAACAAATTGAAACTATGGTACTCAGGCGGGAAGGATGAAATTGCCGAGGTTGGCAAAACAATGCAGGAAATGGTGGATCTTGCCGCGAAAAATATTGATACATTGAGTCTGCAGGCGGCAAAATTTTTGAATGAGTGGCTGGACGAGCAAGGTTTTTAAACCTTGTTGATAACAG
>DCKW01000008.1 GCA_002320485.1 Micavibrio sp. UBA1664 | reverse complement strand
AGCCAAAAACATCACCTTAGCAATGATGCACTACCTGTCCAACTTGTGCTGACGGGATACACTATAAAGACATAGATACATTTGCGATCTATTTTCAATATAAAGAATCTCAGTTCAGGGAAGCGCCTCAGTATCTACAGTTAAATAATATTAAAGAAAAATTAAAAGTTTTTATTAGCAATTATTATAGTCATTGTAGTGATACGTACAAAGTAATGTTTCCAGAAACTATAGATGACCCCATTTTTGAAAATGAAAACACTTTAGCTGTTTATATCTTCTTAACCTATAATAATTTACACCATACTGCTTATGGCGAAATGCAAAAATATCGTCGAGGCTTTATGGACTTTAAAATTTTAGGTAATACTCAATTTCGTACGAACGTAGTTAAGTTTGATCTAGAAAAAGATGGTGAGCCAAAAATAAATACATTTTTAGGTGGCCTTTTAACAAGATAGGGAAGATAAGACAAATAAATCTAACAATTGATACCCGCGCTGTTATGCATATTGATATAAAATAATGGCAATGAATAGACAAACCTTTGAATCTCTTCTGACATATTATCTTTCCTGCATTGATGCTGAAGAGGCAACGCATTTGCAATTGCGGAAAAATCAGGAGAATAAAAGCTATATTTTCTTGGGCGCCAATAATGCCGAAACGCTGTTCTCAGATGAATTACCTGAACTGCAAGTCTCCGTCACCGATAACCGCCAGAAGAGCTTTATAGAGCGGAAATCTCCGAATGCTGAATCCCTCATTGACTTGTATTACGGTTATCCCGTTTTCAAGGATGAGAAGGACATGCTTTCGCCTCTCTTCTTTGTTGAGGTTGAAATTGCTTATGGGAGAGGCAATGATTTAAGCCTTTTGCCACAGATTAAGAGCTTCTCAATCAACCGAAACCATTTCATTAACCAGTATGGGCGTGAAGAAATGGAGCGCATTTGTGCGGAGCTGGAAGGCGAATTCGGCAGTTTTGATGCGCGTATGAAGGCGGCGGCAAAATATATTCCATCCCTTGCCGATAAAAATTTCAGAAACTGGATTAAACAGCCGATGCTGTTTCGCACGAATTACAGCGGATCACGTTCAGGCTTGCGCTATGACCTAACCCATCTTTTAAAAGAGAAAGACTCTCATTCAAAAAACACGGCGCTAAAGTGGTTTTTGGAAGGCTTTGATAATGCACAGCCCGTAAATAAAACCAAACCTGTTTTGTTGGAAGTCGGGGCATTAAACGCCCAGCAGGAGGAAGCGGTTATCAAAGGACTGTCCGAGCCTTTATCGGTTGTGACAGGCCCGCCCGGTACGGGAAAAACGCAGGTGGTGACGGCCTTGCTTGCCAGTGCCGTCTATGCCAAGGACACGGTTTTATTCGCCAGCAATAACAACATGCCCGTGGACGGTGTTTATGAGCGCTTAGGGCAAAGTTGCGGGAAGATTGGCAACTGGCTCTTGCGGCTTGGCAACCAGGCCAAAAGGCAGGCAGGGCAGGCGCAAATCTCAACCATATTGGATAGGGCAAACGCGAAGGATTTATCAGGCGCGCTCATCTATACGGAGACGAAACAGCTTAGCGAACTGGATAGGGAGATTGAGGCCGCGCGCGCTTCATTGGATAAGGCGCTGGTGGTGCAGGGGCAGATATCGAACTTGCACAATCAGGAAAAAGTGATTGAGCAAAAACTTCCTGAAGACTGGGTTCAACAATTTTCAAATACAGATCCCATGCCTTTGGATGCGGCCACGCTGAAGAAATTGCGCGTGCATAGTGAGCAAACGATCTGGCTATGGCTTCGCAAGAAATTATTCGGAGGGGGCAAGTTTATTGACCGTCATAATGCTCTACTGGAAAGCCTATGCGCGGAGAAGGATTGCTTTTCCAATTATGACCGCTGGCTTTTGGAGGATGAAGAATGGACGCAAGCCGTTCAACAATCCCGTGAAGCGGCCAAAGTTTTATGGCGGCACCAGAATTGGGCCAATGCCATTAAAAAGCGCCGACAGTTGGAAGCAAAAATAACGGATTATGCGACTATTGCCGAGGTGAAAAATCTGAAAGATAAAAAATCAGAGGTATCGCAAACCTTATTCGCGAAATGGTGGCTGAATAACATTCGCCATGATGTGAATAACGCGCTGGAGGCGTTTAAAGCCTATTTCAAAGATATTGATGATTTTAGCGGCGGCCGTCACAGACGATTGGCAAAATCAATAAAAGCGCTGGCTCGGTATTTCCCTGTATGGATCACGACCAACCAATCGGCTAGTGCGATTATGCCGCCAGAGGATAATCTGTTTAATCTGGTGGTAATTGATGAGGCGGGGCAGTGTGATATTCCCTCTATCATTCCGTTGCTCTATCGCGCGAAGCGGGCGGTCATTATCGGTGACCCGCACCAGTTTAAGCATATCACATCCCTGAAAGATGATATTGAACATGCAATCGCGACAGAGGCAGGCATTGAAGAAATTATTGATGACTGGTCATTCACGCGCAGATCCGCCTTTGACCGATCATTTGCCTCTGCCACGGCGACATCATTCTTGAAGCAGCATTATCGTTGCCATCCCGATATTATCGAGTTTTCAAACCTCAATTTCTATGACGGTAAGTTGGTAAAGCAAGTGGCTTTATCACGCTTTCAAAATCAGTTGCCGATAGAGGAGCAAGGGCTTATTTGGCACAACACGATAGGGAAAGCGCAAAAGGGCAAGACGGGTGCATGGAACCCGACGGAGATTGAGAAAACGGCTTCCATCTTTGATGCATGGGCGGAGCAGGGACTTTTTACCCATCCTGAATTAACCTATGGCGTTGTCACACCATTCCGCAAACAGGTTGAGGAAATGCGTAAGGTTATATCAAGACGGCCTTGGTATAAGGGTGTTGAGGAGCGCTTCACGATAGGCACGGCGCACAGCTTTCAGGGAAGTGAATGCGATGTGTTAATTTATTCGCCAGTTGTGGCGGATGGAATGGAGGATTACCTTGTGAAATTCGCGGCCGCTCAGGAAGATTTGATTAACGTGACGGTCACCCGCGCCAAGAATTTGTTGTATATCGTTGGGGATCTGGAGGCATGCCAAAGCGCGTCAACTGATACGCCGCTATACCAGCTTGCCGCCTATGCTGAACGTTTAAGAAAGCAACAACAAAATCCGATGAATACAGCCGAGCAAGCCATGGCCGAGATACTGGATGAATTGGGTTTGAGCTATGCGGCGCAGTATGAGCTGGCAAGCTATCGGCTGGACTTCCTTCTCAATGCACCGTCGGGTGAGACTTATGATATTGAAGTGGATGGTGACATTCACTTGACAGCCGAAGCAATCCAACATGACGACCGCCGCGATGCTTTTGTAACAAGCAAAGATATAAAAATCCTGAGATTTTCTGCTAGAGATGTAATTAACAAGCCAGAGCTAATTAGAGAGCGCTTAACGCGTATCTAATTAGCAGAATTTAAAAAAGTTTTTATAAGCTATTGCAAAGCCAATAAAGAATTGCTAAAAATCCCTTCAATATTCGCTTCTAAGAATATT
>DCKW01000018.1 GCA_002320485.1 Micavibrio sp. UBA1664 | reverse complement strand
AAACAATCCGGTTTTGATCGGGGATCCGGGTGTCGGTAAAACGGCGATTGCAGAAGGGCTGGCCTTACGAATTGTGAATGGAGATGTTCCTGAATCGCTTAAAAACAAACGTCTAATGGCATTGGACCTCGGCTCCCTGATCGCGGGCGCTAAATTCAGAGGTGAATTCGAAGAACGGTTGAAAGGTGTTCTTGATGAAGTCAAGCAGGCGGCAGGAGAGATTGTTCTGTTCCTTGATGAATTGCACACATTGGTAGGTGCAGGTAAAACCGATGGCGCGATGGATGCGGGGAATATGCTGAAGCCCGCTCTTGCGCGCGGGGAATTGCATATGGTCGGGGCAACAACCCTGGACGAATACCGCAAATATATTGAAAAGGATGCGGCGCTCGCCCGTCGTTTCCAGCCGGTTTATATTGAGGAGCCGACAGTGGCCGATACGATATCGATCTTACGCGGTTTGAAGGAAAAATACGAACTGCATCATGGGGTGAGAATTACGGACGGCGCGATTGTTGCCGCGGCGACACTGTCCAACCGCTACATTACAAACAGGTTTTTGCCGGACAAGGCAATCGACCTGATTGACGAGGCATCGGCAAGGCTACGTATGCAGGTTGATTCTAAACCTGAAAATCTGGATGCGCTGGATCGCCAGATTATCCAGTTGAAAATTGAGCGTGAAGCCCTCAAAAAAGAGCCGGATCAGGCATCGAAAGACCGCCTGCAAAAACTGGAGGCGGATTTACAAAAGCTGGAATCCGAATCTGCCGATTTGACATCGCAGTGGCAAGCCGAGAAAGAAAAACTGAATAAGGCTCAACAATGGGCGGAAGAACTTGACCGCGCCCGTGCCGAACTGGACAAAGCACAACGTAATAATGATTGGGCCAAGGCAGGGGAATTGTCATACGGTAAAATTCCCGATCTTGAAAAGAAAGTCGAGGATGCAGGGCATTTGTCAGGATCAGCCATGATTAAAGAAGAGGTGAGTGACGAAGATATTGCCGAGGTCATTCATCGCTGGACGGGTATTCCGGTTTCTAAAATGCTGGAAGGAGAAAAGGAAAAACTTCTCAATCTCGAAGATGCGTTGGCCAAACGTGTTGTCGGGCAGGAACATGCGATTAAATCCGTCTCCAATGCCATACGCCGTGCACGGGCAGGATTGCAGGACCCCAATCGTCCGATCGGATCATTCATGTTTTTGGGACCTACGGGCGTTGGGAAAACTGAACTGACCAAGGCTTTGGCAGAATTTTTATTCGATGATGATACCGCGATGGTTCGCATCGATATGTCGGAATTTATGGAGAAACATTCCGTATCGCGCCTTATCGGTGCGCCCCCCGGTTATGTCGGGTATGAAGAGGGCGGTGTATTGACGGAGGCGGTGCGCAGGCGTCCTTATCAGGTCATTTTGTTTGATGAAATTGAAAAGGCGCATGTCGATGTTTTCAATGTCCTATTACAGGTTCTGGACGACGGACGTTTAACGGACGGGCAGGGGCGGACGGTCGATTTTACAAACACGCTGCTGATTATGACATCCAATATCGGGGCTGATTTGCTGGTAAACCAGAAGGACGGAGAGGACGTTGAGGCAGTTCGCGATGGTGTCATGGACGCCGTGCGCTCCTATTTCCGCCCCGAATTCCTGAACCGTCTGGATGATATCTTGCTGTTCCGCCGATTAGGCCGCAATATGATGGGCAAAATTGTTGAAATACAGTTGCGTCGCCTGCAAAAATTACTGGCAGATAGGCATATTACTATCAATCTGGATGAGAAAGCCTCCGATTATCTGGCGGAAAAAGGATATGATCCTGCCTATGGTGCACGCCCTCTCAAGCGGGTTATCCAGACAGATTTACAAAATCCTTTAGCGGAGGCCCTTTTAAAGGGTGAGATAACCGACAATATGAATGTCCAAGTCGGACTGGATCAAAACCACTTATCCTTCAAAGGGGAAAAATCAAAAAAAGTGGCTGATTAATAAAATGATTATGATACGCTTGGGGCATGAAATATTTGCCCCTTTTTTCTGTTTTGGTTCTGGCATCCTGCAATTCCGCCGTTTTAAATACGGCGCAGGATATGCAGATCAATCTGATAGGCACGGATGCCGCCCATTGTATATTGTCGACTGATAAAAATCGCTATTCTCTTGAGGCGCCCGGCGAAGTTTTTATCGAGCGTGATTCGCAAGATCTTACTATTGATTGCGATGATAATAATAGTGATCGTCGCCGAGTTGTAAAAATCGAATCTCATTTTGGTACCGGATATTGGAATTACCCGTCTGAAGTAACGGTAGATTTTTCAAAGCTGGATAACGGAAACCGCTTTAACGGATACCGCGCGACCGTTCCCGTTATAAAAAGCAAAACAATTATTATTAAAGAAGATCCGGCCATTCCCACAATTGTGACGGAAATCCTTACTGAAGATTCATACAGCCGTCCTGTTCCGACATCTCAAGACTATCCTGTCAGAAAAGACTATTACATGGGCAAACGCTCTTATCCCGTTACTCCCTAAAATTAATTGCTGAAAATGGCCGGTCAAAACATTTATTTTTTTTGCGGTGTAGGCGGAAGCGGTATGAGCGCCCTTGCCAAAATAGTTTTGGCGCAAGGGCATCAGGTATACGGTTCGGACCGTAATTATGATGCGGGACGGTTTCCCGATCATTTCAATCATTTAAAAAACGCCGGCGTATTAATGAGGCCGCAAGACGGATCGGGGGTTAGCTCGGATGTCGATGCCGTTATTGTTTCCAGTGCAGTCGAGCCGACCATACCGGACGTTAAAGCCGCACTGGAACAAACAATTCCTATTATTAAAAGGGCCGAACTGCTTGCAGAGATATGTAACAAGGCGAAATCAATCTGTGTAGGGGGAACCAATGGTAAAAGTACCGTCACGGGCATGATCGGCTGGATATTAAATCAGGGAGGGCAGAAACCCACCATTATAAACGGCGGCGGTATGTTAAATTTTAACCGAGAGAATGCCGTAATAGGGCGATCCGACAAAATTGTTGTTGAAACGGATGAAAGCGACGGCACGATAACGAATTTTCATGCGGATATTGCCGTCGTGACCAATATTGCCGAGGATCATAAGGATATGGCGGAGCTGATGGATATTTTTCGCCGGTTTCTGAGCCAATCGCGACAGCAGGTTTTGAATCTTGATTGCCCTAATGTTGCGAAGTTGGCAAAGGATTTTCCGGACGCCGTTTGTTACAGCACTGCAAACGACTCTTTATCTCTAGCAGTGCCCGGTGACCACAATCAATCCAATGCGCAGGCGGCAAAGACAGTTGCACAATTGTGCGGAGTTGATAAAGATATAACGGATGCCGCTTTAAAAAGCTTTCAAGGGATAACCAGCCGACTTGAGGTGGTGGGGCAGGCAAATGGCATTACTGTTATTGATGATTTTGGGCATAATCCTGATAAAATTAGAGCAGGCTTAAAAACCCTAAAACAAAATGACGGGCGTTTGATATTGATGTATCAACCGCACGGATTTAAACCGACCAGAGATCATAAGGATGAATTAATCCAGATTTTCGCTGAATATCTAGGGCCTAACGACATATTTTATATGCCCGATATTTTGTATTTTGGCGGCACTGTCAGTAAAGATATTTCTTCAAACGATATTATTACGGCATTGCGAGAGAAGGGGATCAACGCCTTTTATCGTCCTGATAAACAAGATGTTCAATCAGAGATAATCACGCAAGCAAAAGCGGGAGATATTATCTGCATTATGGGTGCACGGGATGATTCTTTGAGAGAGATGGCACGAAGCATATTTCAATATCTTCGATAAAATTTTACATTTTGTTAACTCTATATTAATATAATAATAATGCTATTTAAATTTGAGGAGGGTTATTTATGGTAAAAGTTAATACAATTAAGGGAGCTATGCTGGCCTTATGTCTTGGGGTTTCTGTTTTGGCGTATAGCGGAAATGTGAATGCGCAGCAACGACAACAGCAACCAGGGTCTACGTCTGATGTTGGTGAAACCGCACAAAATAATGTTACAGTAGGTCAAATACAAGAGGCAAAGGCTAAAACCTCTGATGCGAAGGCCACTGCTGAAACAAAAGCCGCACAACAGGATGCCGCGCAAACAAGATTAACGAATGCTCAAACTAAGTTAACAAATGCGCAAGCCAAGGCGAATGCGGATAAAGCAAAAATTAATGATTTGCAAAAGAAAGTAACAGCGGCGGAAACGGCCTATAATACAGCTGATAAAAGTAAAATGTCCGCCGAGCAAGTGAATGACTTGGTAACTGCTGTCAATAATGCAAAGGCGAATTTGGCAACGGCCGAAAGTAAAACAGTTTCAAAAAGCGATTTAGAGGCGCTGCAGAAAAATGTGACGGCAGCCCAAAAGAATTATGATGCCGTCAGTAAAGCTGCCACTGTCGCAGAAGCCGCTGCAGTGGCCGCACAGGCGGAAGAAACAGCCTTAATCACGCAGAGAAAGGCGCAAATTGCAGAAAAGAAATATAACGACGCCAAAGCCAGTGGCGCAAGTGCGTCCACACTTTCAACATTGAAAAAAGATATGGATGCGGCAAAAGCGGCAGCAGGATCGGCCGCAAATAATGCAAAAGTTGCCTCTAGTAAATCCGAAATGGCGAAAAGCGGAGGATCAAGTTATAAATATTCAACAAGGTTGACAAATGGATCAGGCGGTAACGGACCTGCTATGATCGGATGGGGTGGAGTTGACCGTAACTAATATATTTCTATAGCGAATAATAGATTAAGGCTGTCCCTGTGACGGCCTTTTTTTATGCGTCGCGGCGCACAATAAAAATTGCTAGGATTAAACAAATGTTTCGGCAATAATTCCGTCATGAAAATCGGCGTCCCTACAGAAATTAAAAAAAACGAAAACCGCGTCGGCCTAAACCCCCAAAGCGTTAAAGAGATTGTTGACTGTGGTCATGAAGTTTTTGTCCAAGCGGGTGCGGGCAACGGAATCTTTGCAACAGATGAGGATTATAGGAATGCGGGTGCGGATATAATGTCTGATGCCGATGATGTCTTTGAAACCTGCGATTTAATTGTTAAAGTCAAAGAGCCACAACCCGAGGAATGCGCAAAATTAAGACCGGATCAAATTTTATTTACCTATTTGCATCTGGCACCAGATCCTGTACAGGCAAAGGGACTGATGAATTCGGGATGTATCGCCATTGCCTATGAAACCATTACAGGCCCGGATGGCCGTGGTTTGCCGTTACTACAACCGATGTCAGAAGTTGCAGGTCGTATGGCGCCTATTATGGGGACGGTGTACGGTGCCAAACATTTTGGGGGGCGGGGCCATTTGATTTCCGGCGTTTCCGGAACTGAATCATGTAAAGTTCTGATTATTGGTGGCGGTGTTGCCGGTTTTAACGCGGCCCAAATCGCAACGGGGATGAAGGGTCACGTCACTATATTGGAAATGAATGACGAGCGAATCCGATTTTTAAAAGAATATTTCGGGTCGTCCGCTCAGGTTATAAAGTCTTCTGCTGAGTCGCTGGATAATCTTTTACCGCAGGCGGATATTGTTATCGGTGCGGTTCTTGTGCCGGGGGCGGCCGCTCCCAAGCTTGTGACAAGAAATCATCTGCAAACGATGAAAGGGAAATCCATGCTGGTTGATATTGCGATTGATCAGGGCGGGTGTTTTGAGACTTCAAGGCCGACAACCCATACTGATCCGATCTATGAAGAATCGGGCATTTTGCATTATTGCGTGGCAAATATGCCGGGGGCATATCCTTTGACATCCACGGCGGCCCTTAATCAGGCGACATTGCCATATGTTTTGGATATTGCAAATAAAGGCTGGAAAAGAGCGCTGTCTGAAAGAGAGGGATTTTCGTCAGGTTTAAACGTAAAAAATGGAAAAATTACGCATAAAGCTGTTGCAGAAGCCTTAAAGATGAATTATAACCCCTTCATTGTTTAAGAAATTAAACATTCGCGGGTGTAGCTCAGCTGGTTAGAGCGCCTGCCT
>DCKW01000118.1 GCA_002320485.1 Micavibrio sp. UBA1664 | reverse complement strand
TCGAATTCTGTTTTTTCTTCAGCTGCTGCTGCGTCACCGCCAGCTGCACCCGGAGCTGCTGCAACAGCGACCGGAGCCGCGGCAGAAACGCCCCATTTTTCTTCAAGCATTTTTGAAAGCTCGGCAGCTTCAAGAACGCTTAGTTCTGATAGTTGGTCAACAATTTTCGCTAAATCAGCCATTTTAATTTTCCTTTATAAAAAGTTTTTAAGTTTATGTGTTTCAATCACAAAAATAATACTCGGGGTTACGCCTCTTTTTGACCGTAGGCCTGTGTTACGCCGACCATGGCTTGCGCCGGGGCCTGCAAAACGCGGGCGATTTGTGTCGCAGGAGCCTGAAGAAGACCGACAAGTTTTCCGCGCACTTCGTCGAGAGAAGGCAATTTGGCCAAAGCCTCGACACCGTCCTTATCCAGAACCTTCGCACCCAAACCACCGCCAAGAATGACAAGTTTGTCATTATCCTTGGCAAAGTTATAGGCAACCTTGGCCGCGGCCACAGGGTCCTGAGAGTATACGATACCGGTTTGACCGACGAACAGATCATTCAGACCTTCATAGTCAGTATCTTTCGCAGCCAGTTTCGCCAGAGTATTTTTTGTGACCGTAAATTGTCCGCCTTCGGCACGCAGACGTGAACGCAAATCATTCAGTGCCTTTACCGTCAAACCTTGATAATGGCAGACGACAACAGAACCGGAGTCATTGAACATTCCGTTATAGTGTGCGATGGCTTCTTGTTTTTCAGTACGATTCATATGAAACGATACCTTTCTTTTACATCACAAAAGTTTCAATTCGCCTGATCGTTCTATTGTAGAAAATAAAAAAACCAGACACCAATACCTGCCTGGTTTGAAAACTGGAAAGGCGCAAGGATGCATCCCAACGCAAACATGAATTCTTACCACCACATCTATACGGGATTATTAAATTGAACCAATCGTCCAATCCCCATAGTCTTTGACAGGATGCTTGTGGTTATAACGGGGCTATCAAGCCCCGTCAAGAAAATTATTGCACGCGAGGTGTAGAGAAAGGTCTTCCCTTCATTGAGGTCTGCGCCGAAACGCGTCCGGCAGTATTACCGCTAACACTAGGAGATTCTGGAAATGGGGGTTTTTGTGATCCTTTCCATCCACGCTTATTCATTAAATCAAGTGTGTAGCCCATAGTTTCCAAACGTGATTGTTTTGCCTCGGGTGTTTTCTCTTGCGCATATAATACACGCTCATTAATTAAAGCAGCCATTGAGCGAGCAAGATCATCGCCGTGACTACGCACCGCTTTTAAATCTTTATAGCCCTGGGAATTCACAAAGTCCTGTGCAGCTTCATCGGCCGCTGCATTAGATGCATCTGATATTCCTGCCCCGATTTTCCCGCCACTTACGGTCATACCTTTTGTCATTATAATCTCGCAAACTTCTGTAGCATGCTTCATAGCGTTTTTCTCCTGAAAAGGAAGCTGTGGAACTCGGATCATACCGGCACCAGCACGATGAAAATCCATTCCTGTCGTATTTACATTATAATCTACCATTTTCACTACCTTTCCAATCATTCTATCTTAAACCATTATTATGCGGGCTATAATCTTTCGAATTTATCCCTATTCCAAAAGTCTCCACTAAATCTTTTGCCAATTCCACAGGTTTTGCATATGTATTGGTTGGCGCACCCGCCGCATTGACATCAAAATTGACAGGTTTTGCATCGCTTTGCCATCCGGATTTTTTCAAGCCAACAATTTTACCCGCTAACGCAGTTAAGGCACTCTTCTGCTCAGTCGTAGACATCATATACATAGATTGTGCAGCTCTAACAACGTCTGCCATCGCTCTGGTTTGCTCGCCGTGATTATCATTGACGCGGTCCAGTGCCTTCTCCTGAATACTCATGGCCGCTTTTTGCGCTAGCACATTATTCCCGCCAAATGTGATCTGTCCGCCACGAATGCCGATCCCTGAGGACACAATTACATTACATGTTTTTGCCAATTGCCGGGAAATAGTATCTGTTGAACTTTCTTGAAAATCAACTTTTGAAGCTGTCATTTTACTCTCCTGTTCTTGTTTATTTTTTATACATCTCAAATTATAATATGTCAAGATAAACTCTTTTACAAAAAACCCGCCATGTTAGGCGGGTTCTTGATATCTTTATGCGGCTGCCTTTGCGGGTGCGCCTATGAGAGACGCCACATCGACCTTAATCGCAGGTCCCATAGTCGTGGTCAAAACCACTTTCTGGATATATGTGCCCTTGGCGCCCGTCGGCTTGGCCTTTTGGATGGCCTCGACGAACGATTTCGCATTTTCAATCAGCTTTTTCTCGTCAAACGATGTTTTACCGATACCTGCATGGATAATACCGGCCTTTTCGGCGCGGAATTCAATAGCACCGGCTTTCGCCTCTGTAACCGCCTTTTTAACATCAGGTGTCACGGTTCCCAATTTCGGGTTTGGCATTAGGCCTTTTGTTCCCAAAATTTTACCCAGACGACCGACAAGGGCCATCATATCAGGCGTGGCAATACAACGATCAAAATCGATCGTTCCGCCCTGAATTGTTTCAACCAGGTCTTCCGCACCAACGATATCCGCGCCGGCCTTTTTGGCTTCTTCGGCTTTTTCATCACGGGCAAACACCGCAACGCGCACTGATTTACCTGAACCGTTGGGCAATGATGTCATGCCACGAACCGTCTGGTCGGCGTGTTTCGGATCAACCCCCAGATTCATGGCGATTTCTAATGTTTCATCAAATTTAGATGTTGCCATTTCCTTGGCAAGTTTGATTGCATCTTCCAAAGAGTAAAGCTTTTCCGCATCCACTTTTTCAGCCCACAATTTTTGTCTTTTTGTCATTTGTGCCATGTGATTAACCCTCCACAACTTCAATACCCATGGAACGGGCGGAGCCTTCAATAATTTTCATTGCTGCCTGAACGTCATTGGCTGACAAATCTTTCATTTTCGCTTCGGCAATTTCC
>DCKW01000046.1:12701-17098 GCA_002320485.1 Micavibrio sp. UBA1664 | reverse complement strand
TAAACCGCCTTCGGGCGGTTTTTTAATGCCATAATCGGGCCGCATCCCATCATACTCTTGCCTTAATCCCCTGTTTAAACCTATATAGTATATAAGCATTTGAAAGGGTTAGTATAAAATGGCTGATGCACGCACCAAAATAGCACTAATTGATGATGACCGGAATATCCTGACATCCGTGTCCATGGCACTGGAAGCAGAAGGATTTGACGTCAAAACCTATATGGAGGGTGAGGCCGCGATCAAGGGGCTTGATATGAATCCTGTCGATCTGGTCGTGTCCGACATCAAAATGCCGCGTATGGACGGTATGGAGGTCTTAAACAAGATCCGTGAAAAATCCACGGTTCCTCTTATTTTTCTGACCTCAAAGGACGATGAAATTGACCAGGTCTTAGGCCTTCGCATGGGCGCCGATGATTATATTACCAAGCCTTTTTCGCAACGCCTTTTAATCGAGAGAATCCGCGCGATTTTACGCAGAAACGAAGTGCGCGCGACAACGCAAGAATCCGGAGACGGCAATACCATTTTGACCCAAGGTGATTTACGTCTGGATGAAGACCGGCATTTATGTACCTGGAAAGGTAGCGAAGTTTCTTTGACCGTCACGGAATTCCTGTTGGTTAAGGCGCTTGCCCTGCGCCCGGGCCATGTTAAAAGCCGCGATTCGTTAATGGATATCGCCTATGGCGATGCCATTTATGTGGATGACCGTACGATTGACAGTCACGTCAAACGTATCAGAAAGAAATTTAAGGCCGTTGATGATGATTTTGACAATATCGATACGGTTTACGGTGTCGGATATAAATATAAAGAATAATGACACCTCCTAAGGACCGCATATTTTCCCGCCTGACATTACGCATATTTGCCGTTAACGGCATTGCGCTTGTCGTATTGGCATTCGGCCTGATTTATATGGGACGGTATGAAAGCAACCTGATTTCAAGCGAGCTGCAAACACTTGAGCGTCAGGCGCGCATTTATTCAGGCGCAATTGCCGAGGCGGCACAAGTTGAGGGACCGATCCTATTACAAGGAGAGCGCGGGGCGCGCATATTGCGGTACGACCGTTTGGCCCGGTATCCTGCCCGCAAAATGATTAAACGGCTTGGCCAAACCACGACCAGCCGCATTCGACTATACGATTTTGACGGCTCAATCATGGGGGACAGCGACTGGTTATCCGGCCCTGTGGGCGTGATTGAAACAGGCCCCGCATCGGAGAGAAATACATTTTTCAAAACCCCGCTACAGACATCCGTTGATTTTATTCTTGATATGTTGCCATCCAGTTTAAAACTCAGGGAGTATCCAAATGACAATCAAACAGCGTTAACAGGCTATCTTTACCCCGACGTGCAAAAGGCCATGGAAGGTGGTATTTCCGTGTCCGCATGGAAAACGGACAATCGCCGCCTGTTGCTCAGCGCGGCTGTCCCCGTCAAAAATATGGACCGGGTTATGGGGGTTGTCTATCTAACGCGCGACGGAACGCCAGTGGATGAAGCCATCCGCCAGATGCAACGCGATATTATCATGTTATTTATTATTGCATTGGGCGTGACGTTTTTATTGTCTCTCTATCTTTCCGGCAGTATTACACGACCATTAAAAAAGTTATCGGGCGCGGCCAATAATGTTCAGAAAAATTTTGGGCGCGGCGCCAAAATTCCCGATCTATCCCGACGAAATGATGAAATAGGCGATTTGTCAGTGGCCTTTAAATCGATGACGGATGCACTGGCTCTGAGGCTGGACACTATCGAGAATTTTGCCGCCGATGTCGCCCATGAATTAAAAAATCCTTTAACTTCCCTGCGTTCCGCGGTTGAAACCGTTTCCATTGTGAAAGATAAGAATGACAGAGATAGATTGTTAAAAGTCATTCTTCATGATGTGGAGCGTCTGGACCGGCTTATTTCCGATATATCAAAATCATCCCGTCTTGATGCCGAGCTTTCTCGCGAGGATATGTCGGTGATCGATATGGCGCCGCTGTTGAATGATATTTGCGCGCATTATAAATGCAAAGTTAATCTGCCGTCGAATAAAGATATTATGGTGCGTGGTGTTGATACGCGTCTGGGGCAGGTCTTTGATAATTTGCTTTCCAATGCCAAATCCTTTTCCGATAAAGTCGAACTGGCGGTCGAGCGTCAGGGAAACAAATGGCACATTACGGTAGAGGACGAGGGCCCCGGCATTCCAGAAAACAAACTCGAAACGATTTTTGACCGTTTTTACACCGAGCGTCCTGAAACAGAAGGATTTGGTAATCACTCCGGGTTAGGGCTTGCCATATGCCGCCAGGTTATCGATGCGCATGAAGGCAAAATTTATGCCGAAAACCGTTTGGATAATCAGGGTAAGAAAATCGGTGCACGCTTCACCGTTATTTTAAAAGCGGTATAATGGAATTTATGATGAGTATAAAAGAGCGCCCTATTCTGTTTGTCACCGGTCTCTCAGGCGCAGGAATATCAACCGCGTTAAAAGCTTTGGAAGATTGCGGATATGAAGTTTTTGATAATTTTCCTTTGGCTCATGTGCAGTCCCTGCTGGATGAACGCGGATATGAAGATCATGCAATCGCCTTCGGTTTTGACAGCCGCACCCGCGCGTTCAATCCTGATCGACTTATCGGTATGGGACGCGAGCTGCATGCAAAAACCCTGTTTCTTACCGCTACCAACGCCTCATTACAAAAAAGATTTTCCGAAACACGGCGCGTTCACCCTCTTGCCAAGGACCGAACCGTCACCGACGGTATCATCTACGAACGCGAATGGCTGGCACCGTTAAGGGATCATGCGGATACAACAATCGACACAACAGATTTATCCGTCCATGATTTAAAACATTTGATAGAGGCTGATTACAGCCTTGGTAATAATGCAAAACGCCTGTCAGTGACTGTTATGTCTTTCGGTTTTAAAAACGGAGTGCCGCGTGAAGTTGATATGGTTCTGGATGTTCGTTTTTTAAAAAACCCGCATTGGCTTCCTGACCTTAAACCATTGACAGGAATGGACAAAAAGGTGCAAACCTATATCGAGAGTGACGAGGCATTTAAAGATTTTTACACAAAAATCCAAGATCTTGCCGCCTTTCTGCTACCGCGTTACGCACTGGAAGGGAAAAGCTATTTCACAATTGCGTTCGGGTGCACGGGCGGTAAACATCGCTCCGTCTTTCTTGCGGAAAAATTGGCAAAAGATATTGGTGACGTAGGCTATCCTGTGTCAATTCGTCATCGCGACAAACCTTATTAATATTATGAGGGGATAGATGTCCGCTTTTTTGACGTACGACCCGTCAGAGGGGCATGTTCCTCACTATCAGGGTCGGCAAATGCATTCATAAGCTTTACAATTTTCTTATCGGTGAACGCCTTTGCATCCTGTACCTCTATAGTTGCCATCGGTTCGGATATGCGTTTCTCACCCGGCTTACGAAATCTTAAGGTGAGAGTTTTGCCTTCTTGCGAATAATAGGGAATTAAATTCAAATCATGAAGCGCAGGCGTAACACCCTTCGATACAATATCATTAATAGCCTTCATAACCCGGACACCCTGTTGTGGATCTACCGCAAAATCACCCTTAAATGTGACAGTGCCTTTCGCGCCCTCAATGGGTTTAACAACAACCCCGAAATCTTCTCTAGCATTTTGGCTCACGTATTTTATCCTTTTATTCTTGTCTTTTATGTCCTAAATATACTCACGAAACGTAAAGAAGTTCTGAATGTTATTTCAAATTCGAACTAATCACTATAAGGATGACAAAAATATGACTGCATTAGCCCAAACCGCCGATAATGATTACAAAATTGCCGATATTTCCCTCGCCGCATGGGGACGCAAGGAAATTGATATCGCGGAAAGCGAAATGCCAGGACTAATGGCAACACGGGAAGAATTCGGCGCAAGTCAGCCTTTAAAAGGTGCCCGTATTGTCGGTTGCCTGCATATGACGATCCAGACGGCCGTCCTGATCGAGACATTGACCGCTTTGGGAGCTGAGGTCCGCTGGTCATCCTGTAATATCTATTCAACGCAAGACCATGCCGCCGCCGCGATTGCCGCCACGGGCGTTCCTGTTTTCGCATGGAAGGGCGAAACGGAAGAAGAATATGAATGGTGCATTCACCAGACAATCAAAGGCCCCAACGGATGGACGCCCAACATGATTTTGGATGATGGCGGTGACCTGACAAAAATCATGCATGATGAATATCCCGACCTTATGGTGGAAGTAAAAGGTATTTCAGAGGAAACGACCACGGGGGTATTGCGCCTGTATGATATGGCGAAAAAGGGTGAATTGATGTGTCCCGCGATTAACGTTAATGATTCCGTTACGAAATCAAAATTTGATAATAAATAT
>DCKW01000046.1:0-12396 GCA_002320485.1 Micavibrio sp. UBA1664 | reverse complement strand
ATCAAAATTTGATAATAAATATGGCTGCCGCGAATCACTTGTCGACGGTATTCGTCGTGCTACGGATGTGATGTTGGCGGGGAAGGTAGCCGTTGTTGCAGGGTATGGTGATGTCGGGAAAGGTTCCGCTGAATCTCTTAAATCACAAGGATGTCGTGTTCTTGTGACTGAAATCGACCCCATTTGCGCGCTTCAGGCGGCGATGGAAGGCTACGAAGTGATCACGATGGACAAGGCCGCTGCACGCGGTGATATTTTTGTAACGACAACCGGAAACAAAGATATTATTACAATGGATCACATGCGTGATATGAAAGATCGCGCGATTGTCTGCAATATCGGTCATTTTGACAATGAAATTCAGGTTGAGCCATTACGAAATATGAAATGGACCAATATCAAGCCACAAGTTGATGAAGTTGCCTTTCCCGATGGCAAACGTATTATCCTGCTGGCCGAAGGACGTTTGGTCAATCTCGGTTGTGCGACTGGTCACCCCTCCTTTGTGATGAGTGCATCCTTCACCAACCAGACGTTGGCACAAATCGAACTGTGGAATAATTTTGCAAATTACGACAAAAACGTGTATGTTTTACCTAAGCACCTTGATGAAAAGGTTGCGCGTTTGCACCTCGCAAAATTGGGTGTCGAATTAACGGAACTGACCAAGGAACAAGCCGACTATATCGGCGTTGATATATCAGGCCCGTTTAAAAAAGATGAATACCGTTATTAGATAAAGGTTGAATATTATGTCGTTAGCGACCAAAGAAATGGAAAAACAGAAAATCCGCTTTGCCAGAACAAGTACGCTTGCGAATCGACCAGATTTTGTAACAAAACGTGCAACTCATGTATCTGCCGATACAAACCCTAACGATAATGATTTGCGGGCCAACGAAACAGACAAAAAAGTTCATTACATCCTTCCTAATGGTAAAGGTGTACAAATTGATTCCCGCCATGCCATTAAAGATAAGACAGGCACAATTACAGGCGTTAGCATCGAGGCTGCCAACCAACTGGAAATGGAAGTAAAACGCGCCAAAACACCTGAGATCAAAAAAGATGAAAAGAAGAATGACATTTCTTTTCATAGAAGCAAACAGCCCAAGGCGCAAAAAAAGAATGCTGTGCAATTCAAAAGGAACAAACAGAGCCAAGCAGCAAATTTACCTCATAAGCCTAAGCCTCAAAATGCAATTGGCTTGGGATATTAAAGCATAACTGCTTATAGCCATTTATAAAAACCCGTGATACCCTCTATGGCATGGGTTTTTTCAATTTTACCTCGCGTGAAAAACAGGACAAAAGAAGGTTGGAAGCCTTTATGAATGCGCTTCCGTTTGAATATTGCGGATGGAGCAAACAGGGCACAGCGATATGGTCCAAAGGTTTTCCGAAGATGTTCGGCCTTGCTACCATTCAAAATATCCGTGATATCCAACAAGCTATTCTTCCCTCTGATGCCGCCGCATTGGAGGGAATGATATTTTCCCTTAAAAAAGAGGGAGAACCGTTTACTCTGAATGTTACTACTAATGATAATGATCGGACGCTGACGTTATACGGACGGCAGGGATGCGACCTTGACGGATTTGATAATTATGACGTGTTGTGGGTCGAGGATACGACCATGTTCAAAAATGAACAGGACGAGTTGTTTTCTTCGCTGGCAGACCTGCAAAAGGATATACATGAATATCGGGTCGTTCTCGACAATCTTCCGCAATCGGTCTGGATCACCGACGATTCGGGAAAACTTGAATGGTGTAATAAAATGTACGAACAAACTGTTCAAAAGGAACGGGACAACCTTATCGGAGAAGACGATATTTTTAACCCGATTTTGACCGATCCCAAGAAGATTTCAGTGATGGAGATGGCCCGACAGGCATGGTCGACAAACGAAATCGAAGCCTCAACCGGACGCCTTATCGTCAATGGTAAGCGACGCTTGATGGACGTGCATATTGCGCCCTCTAAAAAAGAACAATTTATCGTCCATTCCGCCTATGACATTACCGAACAGGAAGAATTAAGGGCGGAATTAAAACGGTATGTCACCGCCAATGGCGAATTATTGGAAAACCTGTCGACGGCGATCGCGATTTTTGGCGCCGACCACAAATTGGAATTTTACAATCAGGCATTTAGCGCGTTATGGGGGTTGGAAGATCAATGGTTAAATTGCAATCCGGTATTAGGTGACATTCTTGAAAAATTGCGCGATATGCGCCGCCTGCCCGAACAAGCCAATTTTCGGGATTATAAGACAAGTTGGCTGGATATGTTCACATCGTTGATCCACCAATATCAGGATATGTTGTATCTACCTGACGGCGTCGCAATTCGTCTTATGGTCGTGCCGCACCCGATGGGCGGATTGATGATGACATTCGAGGATGTGACAAGCCGTCTGGAATTGGAATCTTCTTACAATACCCTGATTGCGGTACAGCGTGAGACACTTGATAATCTCAGTGAGGGCGTGGCCGTATTTGGCAGTGATGCCCGCTTGCGCCTTTATAATCCCTCCTATTTGAAAAAGTGGAATCTCAACCCTGAAGATGCAGACAAAAAACCGCATATCAACGAATTGGCCGAGAAGAAACGCCCGTTTTTTAAAGGTCGCGGGATAAAATGGAACGATATCAAAGCCCGCCTCGTCGCGCATGTTATTAATCGCAACGATACCCATGAAACCATTATGAGAACCGACGGTGTTATTCTGGAATGTAATACCGTTTCCCTGCCCGATGGCGGTATTATGGTGACATATCGCGATGTAACGGATAGTGCCAATGTACAACAGGCATTGGAAGATAAAAATCAGGCCTTGATCGACGCTGAAAAACTTAAGACCGATTTCCTTGCCAATGTGTCGTACCAATTGCGAACGCCTTTAAATGCAATCTCAGGATTTTCCGAAATCCTCAACAACGAATATTTCGGTGAAATCAATGACAAGCAACGCGAATACACCCAAGGCATCACAGATGCCGCAGGGCGGCTTGCGTCCCTTATTGACGATATTCTTGACCTGTCTTCCATCGAGGCGGGTTACCTGCGTCTGGACAAGGCCAATGTCGATATAATAAAATTGCTGGACAGCGTTTATGAATTAACCCGTGACTGGGCAGGAATGGAAACCCTTAAAATCAAGAAACAGTTTCCAAAACAATCCCCGGGCGAATTTATGCTGGACGAGCGGCGGGTAAAACAAGCCATTATCAATATTATCCGCAATGCCATCAGCTACACCCCGTCGGGCGGCATTATCACGCTGGCATTAAAAGACGAGAAAGACAAAATCCTGATTATTGTCAGCGATACAGGGATCGGCATTTCCGAAGATGAAAAGGACAAGATTTTCGAACCGTTTAAAACCATCACCAGCAGCGAAGAAGGAACCAACCGTCCTAATACTGGATTGGGGCTGTCGCTCGCCAAAAATATTATTGCCATGCATGATGGCGATATTGACATCGAAAGCATTTTAGGTGAAGGCACAACCATCACGATTTGCATACCGAAATAGCCCTATACTATCGCGCCACCCTTTATTAGACGGGTTTATCGCCGACACCTTTCGATGTGGAATAAGTGAAATGCAGGGCCTTATCAGGATACACATAGCCGTAGGCATGATGGGCCGCGCTGGCAACCTCCGCAAAACCAGTCAGAATTAATTTTAATTTATGGCTGTATCCTGCAATGTCACCTACGGCATAGATGGAGGGAACAGATGTTTCCGCAGTGGCCTGATCGACCGCGATGGTGTGCCCGTCAAGATTTAACCCCCATGTCGCAATAGGACCCAGTTGCGGAACCAAACCGTAAAAGGCCAGCAAACAATCCGCTTTTACCTCGATTTCGTGATCATCCGTATGGTTTAACATGACAGATTCAAGGCGGCCGTTTGCCCCTTTCAAACCGGATAATTGATACGGTGTCAAAATCTGAAATTTATCGGGATTACCGTGTGCGATCGCCATCATCTGACTGACCGATTCAGGCAAGGCACGGAATTTGTCGCGGCGGTGAATCATGATGATATCACTGGCAATCCCGTGCAGGGAGAGCGCCCAATCAACGGCGGAATCCCCTCCACCGGCAATAACAACCCTCTTGTCACGGAAATCCTCTTTTTGCCTTACCATGTAAAACACGGATGTATTTTCAAAATCACGAATATTATCCAATGGCGGACGATTCGGACCAAATGCCCCCGCCCCTGCGGCAATAATAATGACCCTGCATTCGATGACGGTTCCTGCGGAGGTGGTGACACGCCAGCCTTCGTCTGTTTTTTCCAATCCGTTTACTTGCTGATTCAAATGATAGACAGGGTGAAAAGGTGCCGCCTGAGTATGTAATTCGGTGATCAAATCGCCCCCAGTCACCATGGGACGGGACGGAATATCATAGATCGGTTTTTCGGGGTAAAGCGCACTGCATTGCCCCCCTATTTCGGGAAGCGCATCAACCACATGACATTGCATATCCAACATCCCGCATTGAAACACGCTAAACAGGCCGACAGGCCCTGCCCCAATAACCACAATATGCGTTTTTTCGGTTTTCATGAGACATGACAATAATTATGATACAGACATGACGCAAGAATGGATTTGCAAAACCGAGGATGAAACCGCACAAATCGCAGCGCGGATAGCGGATAATACAACTTATCCTGCCGTCCTTTGCCTGCATGGCGATCTGGGGGCCGGAAAAACGGCCTTTTGCCGCGCCTTTATCCGCCATATACTGCAAAACCCTATAGAAACAGTGCCAAGCCCGACTTACACGCTTGTGCAAACCTATGATGACGATCAAATCTGGCATTTTGATTTATACCGGCTTGAGCATGCGCACGAGCTTTACGACATCGGGTGGGAGGAGGCCCTGACCTCGCGTCTGTGTCTAATTGAATGGCCGGAAAGACTTGGACATTTAAAGCCGCAAAATTCTGTCGATATTACACTTTCAACCTTGGAGAATGGGGCGCGGCGTATTACTGTGGAGTCATGATAATTCATCAGGCTTTGATAATGGCGGCAGGATATGCAACACGCATGCGCCCCTTGACCGATACACTACCAAAACCGCTTCTTAAAGTAGGCGGAAAACCATTGCTGACCCATATTATTGACCATCTTGTAAAGGCCGGTGTCACAACGATTGTCATTAACGGATATCATGCCATTGCCGCTTTAAAAGATTACATGACAGAAATCCGTAAAGAACATCCTGATTTAACATTGTATTTGTCGCAAGAAGAAAGCCTGCTCGACACAGGCGGGGGAGCCGTCAAAGCCATGGAATATCTAGACCGCGATGTACCGTTTTACATGATTAACGGGGATGCTTTCTGGGTCGATGCGACCGACCGGACAACCCTTCAGACACTTGCCGAAAGTCATTATGCAAACGGCGGCGATTTGACCCTTCTTTTGCAATCGATACACTCAATGAGTTTGACGGGAGCGGTCGGCGATTATGATATTGACCTCGATACATCTCTCGCCAGCAGGTCGCTTGATAAAACAGGGGAATATATGTTTACAGGTATCCGCGTCTGCCACCCACAAATAATGTCTCCTTATTCCGAAACATGCTTTTCGTTTCTGGAGATTATGGACGCGTTGGATAAAAAGGATGCATTGTACGGTTGCCCGCATCGCGGTGACTGGTATCATATCAGCACGCCGGAAGACCTCGATGACGTCAACAAATCCCTGTTCGGTATTACTGCATGAGCTTTGCGACAATTCCGGCAACGCAATCCTTTGCCTATCGTCTGGCGCAAATGTGTGAGGATATGGCAGCAGACCGCCAGATCCCGCTATCATCCTTTCGTATATATCTACCCACGCGCCGCGGCATCAGGACATTACAGGATGCCTTTCTAAATTTATCGGGTGGGAAACCAAGATTACTGCCGATAATGCAATCAATTGGCGACGCCGATTTGGAGGAAAGCCGATTTCATAGCGAGGCAGTTGCAGATATCCTACCCGCCATTGACCCTGTACGCCGCCAATTCGTATTGGCCCGCCTTCTGGAGCAATCGTGGCCCCATGAATCGACGTATCAACAGGCTTTGCATATCGCGGCCGAATTAGGGAGGTTAATCGACCAGATCCATACCGAAAATATTGATCCTGCACGGCTGACAAACTTGCAGGAAGTGCAGGATTATGCCGAACATTGGGAAATAACAACCTCTTTTTTGTGCGTCATTCTTAACGAAATATGGCCCGATTACCTTCAAACGCAAGGTATGATAGATCCGGGCCTGCATCGACGCCAACGCATTGCACATCTTACGAAATTTTATCAAAATCATCCTCCGTCGCATCCTTTAATTGTCGCCGGTTCGACCGGATCGATCCCTGCCACACGCGATTTTATTAAAATGGTTGGTACACTGGATAATGGAACGGTGGTTTTGCCGGCCCTTGATACAACATGCGATGAAAAAAGCTGGCGCGAAATCGGGGAAGGTCATCCGCAATATCTTCTTAAAATCCTTCTGCAATATTGTAAAATCGACCGCAAAAATGTTGAAATTTTAGGTCCGATTGCCAATCAGGAACGCCTTTCGCTGGCTAGCGAGATGATGCGTCCCGCTGAAACAACCCATGAATGGCAAAACCTGTCGGTCGAGAACCATGAAACAGACGTCATTGAAAAAGGTCTTCAGGGTCTCATCATTTGCGAAGCGGATAGCGATCATCAGGAAGCAACGGTCATAGCCTTGGCCATGTTGGAAATTGCCGCAGATACACAGCAGGCCAAAACAGCCACATTGATTACACCCGACCGCTATTTGGCGATGCGGGTGCAGGCGTTACTCAGGCAATGGGGCATTGATATCGACGATAGCGGCGGCACAAGCCTGACCAATACAGCTATCGGCCAGTTTTGCCTCGGTTGTTTACAAAGCTATCAAAACGGGCAAGTTCATCCGGTATCCTTTCTGGCCTGTACTAAAAACCCCTATGCGGGCGGGGCGGGCATTCCCCAATATCGCAATAAAATTCGCGCACTGGAAAAGGCAGTATTTCGCGGTGTACGACCTCATGGAAATTTTAATGAGATTGCGGCTATCCATGAAAAATATGCGGACTTATTGCAAACAATGAATACCATTTTCTCGCCTTTACACCCTTATCAAAAGGGCGCCCATAATATGCGCGATATGATAGCAGCGCACTTGAAAATTATGGAAGCCCTTGCATCGACAGAAGACCTAGAGGGCGCACACCGCCTGTGGGCCGGCGATGACGGTGAAGCGTTGGCAGATTTTTTTGCCAGTCTTCAAATGCACGCTGATGTGACACCTCTCATGAGCCTGTCCGACTATAGTGATATGGTCGGCTCAATGCTTGCATCACAAACGTTTACAGCCAAATACGGCAAACATCCTCGTCTTTCCATTCTGGGTCAGATTGAGGCAAGAATGGTTCAGGCCGACCGCGTCATTCTATCCGGCTTAAACGAAGGTATATGGCCGCCCGATTCCGGATTCGATATTTGGATGTCGCGAAAGATGCGGCGCGATTTCGGCCTGCCTTCGTTAGAGCAAAAAACGACCCTTGCCGCACACGATTTTATGACGGCCTTTTGTGCGCCGGAGGTTTTCATTACAAGATCAAAAAAATCGGGAGGCCAGCCCACCCTGCCTTCGCGATGGTTAAACCGTCTGGATACAGTATTACAGGCGGCGTCCATCCCTTCCGAAAATTGGCCGCACAGACAAGGAGAGGATTATCGGTCATGGGCGACAGCGCTTGTAAAGGCCGAGGCATATACACCTTGCACACGCCCTGCCCCGCATCCGCCATTGGATCGCCGCCCAAATCATTTTTCAATTACCGAGATCGAAAAATGGATGCGCGATCCCTATTGGATTTATGCCAGAAAAATCCTTAATCTCCGCCCTATCGACCCTGTCGATATGGAGGTAGGCGCTGCCGACCGGGGAACTTTGATTCATGAAACCATGGAACGGTTTACAAGGCAATATCCTCGTCAAAGTCTGCCGAACAACGCCTATGAAATTTTGCTTGGTATTGGTTATGATGTTTTCGGGACCCATACACAAAATCCCGAAATTCATGGATTTTGGTGGCCGCGTTTTACACGTGCCGCGCGATGGTTTGTCGAGCATGAAGCCGAGTGGAGAGCAACGACTTCGGTCATCCATAGCGAGGCAATCGGCTATCTTCATCCTGTCATTGACGGACATGATTATCATATAAAGGGCAAGGCCGACCGCATTGAAAGCCTTGCCGATGGCGGTTATGCCCTTATTGATTACAAAACCGGCAGCGCGCCCGACATCAAGGATGTCAATAACGGTGTTGCCTCCCAACTGCCATTGGAAGCCTTGATTTTGCGTCAAGACGGTTTTGAAAGCATAAGTGTTCGTCCTGATGCAGACTTATCTTTTTATTACTGGTCTTTAAGCGGTTCGGGCGAAGGCGGCGAAGCCAAGCTGGCCCAAGGCACAAAGGGAAAATCCGCCGCAACCCTTGTTGAAGAGGCGGAAGACGGATTATATTCTTTATTATACGCTTATCATAATGGCACCACACCCTATATCGGTTCACCTGATCCGACGCGTGCAATGAAAGATGATTATAATGATTACGCCCATTTGGAACGTATCTCAGAATGGAGTGTGAATAGCGACGAGGGCGATAACGCATGACCGCACGAAAACCCATTATCTCCCCTGATGCCGATATGACCATCGGTAAACAAGCCTCGCTTTTACAGGGCACTGCGTCCGATCCCTCGCAAAATGTTTGGGTGAATGCATCGGCGGGAACGGGGAAAACCAAGGGGTTGACCGAACGTGTTCTCAGGCTGTTATTGCCCGTCGAGGGAAAAAATGACGGAACACCCCCTGAAAATATCCTGTGCGTGACATTTACCAAGGCGGGCGCTAATGAAATGATAACGCGCCTGATGGGTATATTATCACTGTGGGCAGTATGCCCGTCCCCTAAACTGGCAGAAGAGCTGGAAAAATTACTGGGCCAGCCGCCAAGCTTAAAACAGACGGACAAGGCGCGGAAATTATTTGCCATGGTGATCGATTTACCTAACGGTTTAAATGTTACAACAATTCACGCGTTGTGCCAGTCGATTTTAGGACGATTTTCGATTGAGGCCGGCTTGCAACCAAATTTCAGCGTTATGGAAGACGGGGAGTCGCAAGGCGCAATCCGTACGGCCCGAGACGGCCTTGTCCGCGATATTCTGGACACGGGGGACAGCCATCCGCTGTATAATGATTTTACGTGGCTGGCCTCTATCAAAAACAGCGATCAAATCCATAAAATTCTCAATACGGTTTTGGGAGAACGTAAAAAGCTGAATGAATTTTTCAAGGCAAATCCCGATTACAGGCAAAGTTTGCGCGCGCTGTTAGATATCGGGCAGGATGAAACCGAAGCCACGGTTATTGAACGCACTATGATGCATGATTTGCCTGAAAACGATATCCGCCGTCTGGCAAAGGCGTTGGAACACGGCACACCGACCAACCAAAATGCAGCCTTTTGCCTTTATGATATTTTAAACGGTGATCGCATAGCAGGGTATTACGCCTATAAGGCTCTTTTTCTAAAACAGGATGGTGAACCCCGACAGGAAAGTGCCGTCACAAAAAAAGCGCGAGACTATGATGATGAAGCTGTCTTGATATTTACGAAAGAAGCAGACCGCCTTTATCAAACAGAGAATCGTCTGAAAAGCTTGCTAATCTATCAGGCCACGGTCGTTTTGCTCAACCTAGCAAAGGAAATTACCCGTCGGTATCAAAATATCAAACTGAACCAGCGCAAGGTGGATTATGACGATTTAATCCATAAGACTCTTGAATTATTATCCGGCCCACGCCGCGATTGGGTTTTATTCAAGCTGGACTATGCCATTGACCATATTCTCGTTGACGAGGCGCAAGACACAAGCCCAGATCAATGGGCGATTTTACAAGCCTTGTGGGAGGATTTCTTTACGGGTGAAAGCGCCCGTAATACGCAGGAATCCATTGACCGTACGTTATTTGTGGTCGGCGATAACAAACAATCGATTTTCAGTTTTCAAGGGGCGAATATCTCCATATTCAATACGGTTCATGACACTATTATGACACGTGTCACGGAGGCCGGACAGCCATGGCAGAATATTCCCATGAATACCTCTTTCCGCTCTACATCAGCCGTTCTTGATTTTGTCGACACTGTTTTTATGAGTGACGCATTGAAGGTCAGCCTGACACAAAATCCGGACCTTTACAAACCCCACACTGCCTTTCGTCAAGGGCAGGCGGGTGTTGTTGAGCTTTGGCCTCTCTATAAGGTGCCAGCACAGGAAGCTTTGCCGGCATGGACATTGCCCGTTACCGTTCGTGAAGGTTATAATGCTTCTCGCGCGCTCGCCAATCGGATTGCGGAAACAATTGCAAACTGGATCGGCAAAGAGATATTACAATCAAAAGGCCGCCCAGTTGCCGCCGGTGATATCATGATTTTGGTCAGACGCCGTAACGCGTTCGTCGACCACCTGATCCGCGCGCTTAAAACCCATAATGTTGCGGTATCAGGGGCGGACAGACTCGTCATCGCCAATCATATCGGTGTGCAGGATATTCTGGCGGCCTTTCATTTTGCCCTGATGCCCGACGACGACCTGATGCTTGCCACCTTATTAAAATCCCCCTTTATCGGATGGGATGACACCATAATAGAGGACTATGCCTATGGCCGCGATAACAGTTTGTGGCAGGAAATAAAAACACGCGCTCCTGATCTTGTGCGCGATTGGTTGTCCCGATTGATTGCCACATCAGGGGGACAAAATGCCTTTCATGCGGTTAGCGATATTCTTAACTATCCGTCGGCGAACGGGCAATTGTCGGGGTGGCAGGCGTTGATGACAAGACTTGGAGAAGATTGTATCGACCCGCTGGAAGAATTGCTGTCCATGGCACAAACTTATGATGCGAACCATCCCGGCAAAGGCTTGCAAGGATTTTTGCATTTTATGCAAACCAACAAAACCGATATTAAACGTGAACTAGACAATGCCGATGACAAAGTCAGGATCATGACCGTCCATGCATCAAAGGGTTTACAAGCGCCGATCGTTTTCATGCCCGATACGACAATGATGCCGAAGGCTTCAACGTCCGATGACGGACTTGTATGGCATGATAATGGTTTACCTCTCTGGTCACCGTCCGCCGCAACCAATAATGACTTAATGGGAAGGATGAAAACGGCACGATCCGCCGAAGCGGAGGCCGAATATTATCGCCTGATGTATGTTGCGATGACCCGCGCCGAAGATCGCCTGATTATTTGCGGTACATTAAATAATAATCAGAATAATATTCCCGAAAAAACATGGTATGGCTGTGCGTTACAGGGGATGTCCTCCTTGCCATATAAACACTATGACTGGCACCATGATGAATCCTATCAGATACAGGATTTTGACAGCCCTTATTATGTGTATCAAACGGAGCAAACAGCGCAATTGCCTGTTCTTACCAAAAAATCGGAGGGAAATAATCGCGTCCGTCATTTACCGGACTGGGTGACATCTCCTCTTAAAACCGAACAAAACCCTCCGCGTGTTTTAAAGCCGTCACAGGATGAGGACGCACCCTTGCCCGTCCGATCTCCTCTATCTTATATTGATGACAGTTACCGTTTTCGTCGCGGTCTTTTAACGCACAGCCTTTTACAATATCTTCCCGATTTGCCTGTTATGGAACGGGCGCATGCCGGGCGTGATTATCTGAACAGGCAGGCCCCGGACGTATCAGACAATATCCGATCCGAAATTTTGTCGGAATCACTGGCCATTTTAAATTCCCCTGAGTTTGCACAGTTTTTCGGCGAGGGGTCACTGGCCGAAGTTCCCGTTACAGGAACCGTCCCGCGCAGCGACGGTAAATATGATATCATTAGCGGCCAAATTGACCGCATGCTAATCACCGACGACACAATATGGATTATTGATTTTAAATCCAATCGCCCACCACCCCGCGATCCGAATGATGTGCCTGTGCAATATGTCCGGCAACTATCGGCCTATAAAACATTGATTCAGTCAATTTATCCAGATCATGCTATCAATTGCGGCCTGTTATGGACCGACGGCCCGTTTATGACCGTTTTGAAAAATATCTGACACGCGTTTTCAGCAGACTTGATTTGGGAAGATTGAATCCCCATATTAACGGTTAGGGAATAAAAAAATAAACAAGGAGATATAATAATGACAGATCAGGTTTCAGACGGCAGCTTTGAAAAAGATGTCCTCAATGCCAACGAAACGGTTATCGTTGATTTCTGGGCGGAATGGTGC
>DCKW01000012.1 GCA_002320485.1 Micavibrio sp. UBA1664 | reverse complement strand
GTGAGTTAAAACCTGAATCACGGTGGGAGGCGGAAACCCTGAAAGGGCTTGTTGACCGATTATATGTCACACAGGCACATCTGACAAAACGGATTGTCTTTGAATCCTGTCAGGGTAAAACATGTCCGGCCAAACCGGTTGATGAATGGTTAATGCTTAATGGCGGTTCGGCCGGGCCTGTTATTGACCTTCTGGCAAAATTGCGCGAGGCCGACCATCCTGATTTCGCAATGCTGACATCTATTGAGGTAAGGCTTGATCAGTTGGTGTAGATAAGACTTGTATGAAAAAGAAGGGTATTTCAATGCCCTTTTTTTGGTCAGATAATATAGTTTAGAATGATAATGATACCGCAAATTAACAAACCGTAATCGCGGTTGGATTTGAAGCGTGTCAATGCATTTGCCCGATTTGAGGGATCAAGTGTTTTCACTTGCCAGACCAAATGGACGAAGGCGCAAATAAACAACCCCCACGCCCATAGCGGCACATAAACATAGGTCATATAAACCGCCGCGAGCATCAATATTGCATGAAGTGCGTAAAATACATATAAGGGTGTGCAGATGTCTTGCCATTTTTCCGTAAACAAGCGGGCGGTGGATTTAATACCGACCATGACATCGTCATGACGATCTTGCAGGGCATAAATAGTGTCATATCCCATCGTCCAGAAAAAACCGGAGGCATAAAGGAGAACGGGGGCGAGCGTAACCTCTCCCATAACTGCGCTCCATCCCATTATGGCCCCGAAATTGAATGTGAGTCCTAGAAACGCTTGCGGCCACCATGTCCATCTTTTCATCAACGGATAGATCGCCACAAAAGCCAGTGATGCAATCCCGACAAGAATGGTGAGTCTGTTGAGTTGTAACAATACAGCAAGTCCTAACATTAACAGTCCGAACAGCAATAAAAACGCTTGCCACACTGTAACTTGCCCTGAAACCAACGGGCGTGCCTGGGTGCGCTCAACCTTGCCGTCAAGATTACGGTCCCATAAATCATTTACCACGCATCCGGCCCCGCGCATGATAATTGCGCCTATGGCAAACAGCACTAAAACAGGCCATGCCGACAGGCCTTGCGCCAGCAAGATCGCCCACCATCCTGGCAATAGTAACAGCCACGTCCCGATCGGCCGGTCGAGCCGCATTAAATACAGATATGGGCGCACACCTAGGGGCATGCGGGTGATCCAGCCTGTGTATTGAATGTCGGTATGGCCTTGTTGCGATGTCATGTCTATACTTCATAGCATGAATAACGACTATACAAAATCCCCACGTTTATATGTAAGTAATGACTTGGCGGATAAGGGAATTGTGCCCCTTTCAAAGGAGCACGCGCATTATTTGTTATCCGTTTTGCGAAAAACAGATGGCGATTTGGTACGTGTTTTCAATGGCAGGCACGGGGAATATGTGGCACAGCTATGCCCCTTAACAAAAAAATCGGGAGAGTTAAGGGATTTAAAACAAATCAGACCGCAACCCGATTCGGGCCATCAAATTCATTTGTATTTTGCCCCGATCAAAAAAGATCGTCTATCGTTTCTGATTGAAAAGGCGGTAGAATTAGGGGTCACCGACCTGCATCCCGTTATCACCGCCCATACAGAAAACCGGAAACCAAACATCGAAAAAATACACTCTTATATTACAGAGGCGGCAGAACAGTGCGAACGTCTGGATATACCGGTTTTGCACCCTATTATCCCCGTGTTGAATTGCAATTTTTTTGCCCCGACCTATGCGGCGCTGGAACGCGGCGATCACGCCTTTTTCCAACCAAATGCATCCTCAATGGGCATTTGTATAGGGCCTGAAGGGGGATGGTCGGAAGAAGAAGGTGTGTTTTTGAAGGGCAACCCGTCCGTTCATCCCGTATCATTGGGTGAACGGATTTTAAGAGCAGAAACCGCCGCTTTGTTTATGCTGTCACGTATTGCAGGATAAGTAAGACAGCCGCAATAATAATCACTGCCATCGTTCCGATAATTCCGACGGAACGCCCAAAAGATCGCACAGATGTTTTTTGTAAGCCATAGGCATGCAAAATACGTGAGATCACCAATATAATCCCCATCAAATGCAGGTAAAAAGGGCGTGTGCCGTTATAATCACATAATGCCATTAAAACCAGCGCGAAAGGCACGGTTTCAATAAAATTGGCATGAACGCGTATAGCCTTGTGCAGAATATGATTGCCGCCGTCGCCAATTCCGATTTTAAAGGTTAACCGAAACCGGATTACATTAACTATTAAGGCAATCAGTATAATTGCAAGTAGGCCTGCATAAAAACCGGTAATCATGAGGGAACCCCTTCCATTTGTTTTCCTTTTGTTTTTCGAACCTAACAATGATAGGTTATTTGTAAAATTTTAAGGAGAAAAAAATGTCGCGGACAAAAGATTCCAGTGATTCCCTTGCCAAGGCATCCAAAAGCACCGATGAATATTCCGGCCATGGAAAATCCCTAGGTGCGGGCGGGGTGATCGACTCTTCCATTGTCAATACACAAGACATTTTGGATAAAAACGGCGAAAGTGAAATTATCAGTCCGCCTCAGGGGGGATTTGACAATATCCATATCGGATTGGCATGGAATAATATCATTGTTGAAAAAGCCGGCGGCTTTATGGGTCTGATTAAAAAGGCCACACGCCAGGGTGTTGACCTTGACCTTGGATGTTTTTTTCTGTTGAAGGACGGAACCCGAGGCATTTTACAATCATTTGGCGATCTTCATGGCAATCTGAATCGTATGCCTTATATCGAGTTATCGGCTGACGAACGCACCGGTAACAAACAGGGTGATGATGAATTTTTAACGATCAATGGCTCAAAATGGGATCAAATTGAAAAAGTTCTGGTGTATACCTACATTTATGAAGGGGCAACAGACTGGTCGCAAATCTGTCCTGAGATCACGATAGATTTACGTTTGGAAGGCGAGCCACCATTAACAGTTACCCCTAAATTAAAAACCAAAAAAATGACAGTGTGCGCGTTGGCCTCCCTGAAAAATGTAAAAGATGGCATCCGGATTACGACCCATGGTGAATATTTTACATCACAGGCCTCGATGGACCGCGCTTTCGGCTTTGGCCTCGAATGGGAAGATGGCGCAAAATCATAGCCTTATTTTCATAACCGCTTATAAAATTTAAAAAGAAAATTATTCATGGAATTTTTATCCCAAACCGATGTAATCATCCTGTCTCTAGGAACGCTTCTTCTCGGCATGGTCATTTTGATCAAGGGCGGTGACTGGACCATTGACGGGGCCGTGGAGATTGCCAGAAAATACGGAATGCCGCCTTTACTGGTCGGATTCACTATCGTCGCATTCGGAACATCATTGCCAGAATTAATTGCCTCTATCAATGCCAATTTGAAAGACAGCCCGTCCCTCGCCGTGGGGAATGTTATCGGTTCTAACATTGCCAATATTTTGTTGATTGCCGGGGTCTCGGCCATAATAATGCCGTTGAGGGTCAATCTGAAATCCATGCGCAATGATTTGATCATGTTGGGATTTGCGTCTGTATTATGGGCCTCATTACTGTTTTTATTACCTGTCACGCCGATTGTCGGTGTTATGTCTCTCGTTATCCTTGTCGGGTATGTCGTTTTCCA
>DCKW01000117.1 GCA_002320485.1 Micavibrio sp. UBA1664 | reverse complement strand
GACCGAAGATCATGCGAATTCCGTATCAGTGGACACTGCCATTGAAAAATCGCTTCCTATTATTCTTAATTTGAATGACCGCGATTATAATTGGGGCATGCCGCCACGCATGGTGCCAACGTCCCTGACCCGCAAGGATATGGAACGGCAAAATACGCCCCTATATCAATTCCAGCAGGCGGCAATGAATCCACAAACCGCAACCCGTGACTATGCGCCTCATGCGGTCGGCTGCGTTCGTGATGTTGGACGTTTGCTCCAAAAAATAGAAGCCGCAGGAGCGGATGTCGCCATACAAAATATCCGCGCAACATGGCAACAGTCGGTTTTCGATTTTGATAGATTTTATCTGGATCAAGACAAGCAATTAACCGAACAATATTGGACATTGCAAGATCAAGCAAAAGATAAATCTCACGGTATGAGTTCAAGATGGAAAAATCAGGATTATGCTTGCGGATCACCAAAATTATTCAGCTTCATGCCTGCGCAAAAAACACAGCTTGATCCCATAACCCGATCAAACAGCACCTCAATTAAAATGAAGCATCCTGAAACAGGCGATAATATGATCATGATTAATCGACTGGATTTTAGACGCGCATCAATGCCGATTGAACGAGGGAGATTATTGTCCCAACCTTGTATGATTTTGGCCGTCCCACGCGTATCATCAACGCTACTGGAAGGAGCGACAAGGACTTTCAATGCCGGAAAAGCCGGTGTCATATGGGCCTTTACCGACTGGATGGTGGTCGGCGCGCATCAGATCATACCGTCACAGGATTTTGGAAGCAGCTTAACCCCGTTTCGGGGCAATCAGCCTCGTTAGCTTTAAAGGATAAATTTGCTCAAATCGGCGTTACCGGCGAGTTTTTGTAATTTCTCGTTCACCAGATCGGCATTAACATGATAGATTTCGCCATCATTGTCACTAGCTGTAAACGATATTTCATCCAGCAGATATTCCATGACCGTATGCAAACGCCGGGCGCCGATATTTTCGACCGTACGGTTAATCTCTGTCGCCAGTTTGGCAATTTCATTAATCGATTTATCATCAAAATCAAGCGTCACATTCTCCGTCGCCATCAATGCCTGATATTGCTTAATCAAACTGCATTCAGGTTCGGTCAAAATGCGTTTAAAGTCTTCCTCGGTCAATGCGCGAAGCTCGACACGAATCGGCAAACGACCCTGAAGCTCAGCCAGCAAATCGGACGGCTTGGCATAGTGAAACGCTCCAGAGGCAATAAACAGGATATAATCGGTTTTAACGGGGCCGTATTTTGTAGAGACGGTTGTTCCCTCAATCAACGGCAACAGGTCACGTTGCACGCCCTCTCGGCTGACATCGCCGCCGCGCGTATCCTGACGGGCGGCAATCTTGTCAATCTCGTCCAAAAACACGATGGCGTTTTGTTCCACCAGTTCGATTGCCTCACTCTGTATTTTATCCTCGTCCAGCAACTTATCGGATTCCTCGGCAATCAATACGTCATAGGATTTTTCGACCGTCATCTTTTTCTTTTTTGATTGCGGCCCCATTCCCAGCATGTCGCCAAGATTCATCATACCGATGGACGCGCCCGGCATTCCCGGAATATCGAAACTGGGCATGCCTTTCGGTTGTTCCTTGATCTCAATTTCAATTTCCTTGTCATTCAAATCGCCATTGCGTAATTTATTGCGGAAATTTTCGCGCGTTGTATCGCCTGCGGAGTCACCGACCAAGGCATCCAGAACACGGTTTTCGGCATAGATTTCAGCTTTCGCCTTGACCGTTTTACGCATTTTTTCGCGCACCAAGTGGATTGACACCTCCATCAGGTCACGCACGATTTGTTCGACATCACGCCCGACATAACCGACTTCAGTGAACTTTGTTGCCTCGACCTTCACAAACGGGGCCTGCGCCAATTTTGCGAGGCGTCGGGCAATTTCGGTTTTACCAACACCGGTCGGCCCGATCATCAGGATGTTTTTCGGCAAAACCTCTTCTTTCATCGGGCTTTCCAGTTGCTGGCGCCTCCAACGATTGCGCAAGGCTACGGCAACGGCGCGTTTGGCATCACTTTGCCCGATGATGTATCGGTCAAGTTCGCTGACAATTTCTCGCGGGGTAAAGGCGGCAATAGATTCTTTTGTTTTGATTTCGGTCATTTTAAATTTTCTCGATTACTAGGTTATCGTTTGTATAGACACAGATATCGGCGGCGATTTTCATAGCGGCCTTTATAATATCTTCTGGCCCCATATCGGTATTATTGGCCAGTGCGCGTGCCGCAGCCAAGGCATAGTTACCGCCCGATCCAATGGCCACAACGCCGTCCTCGGGCTCCACCACATCGCCAGTACCGGAAAGAATAAGGGATACATCCTTGTCACAGACAATCATCATCGCCTCCAGCTTGCGCAAGTATTTGTCGGTGCGCCAATCCTTTGCCAATTCAACGCAGGCACGCGTTAATTGCCCGGGGTGTGCTTCCAGTTTCGCCTCCAGACGTTCGAATAATGTAAAGGCATCGGCCGTTGAACCGGCGAAACCTGCAATAATTTCCTTATCCTTACCCAGACGGCGGACTTTACGTGCATTATGTTTTAGAACGGTTTGCCCCATTGACACTTGTCCGTCACCACCAACGACGACATCCTTACCCTTACGCACGGAACAAATTGTCGTGGCGTGCCATCGTGTAGCATCATAAGGGCTGTTTCGTTCTGTCATAATCAATTCCTCTCTTCAATTTTCTTAATGTAAAACATACGCCTGATCGACACGTAATCAAGATTAATAAAGCATTTAAAGACTTTTTTCATTCGATGGTGGCAGATCAAAGTTGAGAGAGTGAAATTTTCGATCTGTTCCTAAATGATAGAGTGAAGATGTCATAACATCCTCTATTAAAATTTTAATGCCGTTTGGAGTAGGCTCTTCAAGATTTGAATAGCCGGGCTTTACATCCTTAAATACAATATTTCCGGATCTTTTATCGGTCATGATCAATTCAATATCGGCCTCTGCCTCACCCGCTACGAGCATGGAGTCATTCTCATCCAAAATCGAAAAAGATGATGATTTACATGCATCAATGTTGAACGAAATAAGTCGCATTTGAAGGCTGTAATCGGCAGAATCGGGAAAAGAGAGAGTGCTGTTATATCCGAGAACATATAGCTGTCTATCCAGTTCAATTTCAATATCGCGGTTCGAAGGAATTTCATCCTGAATTTGTTTTGAAAAAAACAAAGGTGCATAGCAATGAGAAATACGGATATCATCGGTGGGTATACTCAATAAATTCATATCAAGCTCCAATGTGACAGGTTTAATCCCCTCCGGTATGGTGAGCGGTTTTTCCTTCCTGGGTAAATCGGGCTGTATAGTCGAACATGCCGTTAAAACAGTGAGCAGAATTATATAAGGATAACGCATTGATATAATGGTTATATCACACTTTAGGTTAGAGGGGGACGTCTAATCCGCCTCTTTCTTGGCAGAGGGAAGAAACCTGAAAACAACAGGTGCGACAAACATACCCAAGACACACACCAGTAGGAAAAATTGCCCGTCTTCTCGCGGTAGAATACCTGCCGCCAATGATGTGCTGATAATCATTAACGTAAACTCGCCCGGCTGGCATAAAATTAGCGAGATATTTTGCGCAGGTTGATGTTTAATGCCAAATATTCTGCAACAGGGATAAATACAAGCCGCCTTTATGCAGATAATACCGAACATGGACCCGACCAACAACAGAGGGTAGTTCATAATTTCATAAATATTGACCATCATTCCGATAGATATAAAAAAGATGCCGAGCAGAATGGATTTTAACGGTTCTAGTATATGTTCGACCTTTTGCCTGAACTCCGTTTCGGCAATTAAAAGACCGGCCAGAAATGCCCCTAATGCCGCCGACAACCCCACTGCCTGTGTGACGATGGCCACAACACATAAAATAAACAGACTAAAAGATGCCAGCCATTCCGTTTTTTTCGTGCCGATTATTTTATGAAGAGTCGGTTGCAATACACGGCGACCGACAACATAAATGGTTCCGATGACAAGGACGGCAAGGCCCAAAGAGGATAAAACCAGTAACGGCGTTGTCGCCTCCTCCCCGGCTGACGAAAATTTCCCGATCATAATAAGGATCGGCACCACCGCCAGATCCTGCATAAGGAGGATCGAAAAGCTGATTTTTCCAATTGCTTTCCGATTCAAACCATAATCTTTCAACAACTGCATAACGATCGCAGTTGATGACAGGGCAAACCCGACACCGATAACAATCGCTGTTTCAAGTTCGTTTTCAAACAAAAACGCAATAATCGTAATAACAATGCCCGTCCCTACAATTTGCGACATACCAAGACCGAAAATATATTTTTTCATCTCGGCCAGCTTTTCAAAAGACAGCTCAAGTCCGATCATAAATAATAGCGCCAAAACCCCCAATTCACCGAGGAGCGCAATATTCTCTTCCTTTACAAACAAGATATTATTCAGGAAACCGAAATTATTCTCAGCAGGGTTCAGGAGATTAGGGCTAATCAAAACGCCGCATAGTAAAAATCCTAATATCGGGGATATGTGTAATCGGTTAAACAGCGGCACTATTAATCCCGAAATTCCAAAAATCAGGATGCATTTATATAAAACCGGGATCAAATCCGCATGATGTACCGCTTCGTCCATTACGGCTTTGATTGTATCAGCAGAATATCAAAAGGAATATCGAATATTTCGTTATTATGGATGATGGCATCATGATCGCCGATTAATGAGTTTACAACCCATCCATGACCAAGGCCCGCCCGCACTTGTGCCATTAATGCCTCTGCCGATGCACTTTCGCATAATGGCGGCAAGGCAAGCGACAGATTTTGCGCTTTCATTTTTTCCTCTATACTCCGCCCGAAAGCCGTTTTCGGTGAATACATCAGGATATTTCCATGGATCATGTTGTTGAGAATTTTGACATCTTGTGTGGCATTTCCCGCAAAAACGAGTCGGTCATGCCCTATAACCATTGCTCGTGAAGGGATATGCTCTTCCAGCCCCTCGAACGAATGGATGAGGGCATAATCGCATCTTTCCTGCCTGATGGCATCCAGACAGGATGTAACGGACGATACAACCAGCCTGTAACTTTTAATATTATTATCGGCAATCCAGTGCGGAAGGAAACCGATTGCAATGGTGTTGGTCGTGTAAATTGTTACTGCATCAGGTAAATTCGTTGTGGTGATACTGACGGCACGGCGAGCCTCCATCATATCATCACGCAATCGCAATGCTCTTTTCTCGAATTCCTGCCCTGCCGCGGTCAAGGCAACAGGGCGCGCGTCACGATCATATAATATGGCCCCCAGCCAATTTTCAAGATTTTGAATACGGCGACTGAATGCCGGTTGCGTACTGTTTCGCTTGCGTGCGGCAAGTGTAAAATTGCGTGTTTCATTTAACGCAATAAAATCTTCAATCCATGACAATTCCATATCTATGCAAATTTTGCATCATAGTATTCAATAAAGCAATTGGAAATTATGGAACTGATATGTTTTTATTGCATTGGACGTATTATAGAAATTATTTGGAGCGATACCTATGACGAGCGCGGCAGACCATTTTGTAAAAGGCATAATTTACGAGCGACATAAGCCAAATGATATTTTGCCTCCGCGCGCGGAATATCTCGGGCAGGAACATAATAATAAACTCGGTGGACTTGCATGCAAATTCCGCGCCGTGGGGGCAAGCGATCAAATGGATCCTGATCAGGAATTTCATATAACGCGTGGTGATGCTATGACTTATTATCCTGAAGTATCCCACAGACAACGCGGAGGCACTCTCCATGTTTGATATGACTTCCCGTGCGACCAAACCGGTTTTTGAAAGAATTACCCCTCTTTCACAATTTCCAAAACGAATGAGCGTGAAAGGGCCTTTTGGGCGCACCGCTCTCGTTGAATGTGAGGCCGGATCAACCTCTGCTACGTTTAAACAAGGGGATACTTTTATCTTATCAAAAAAAGCCATGAAACGTCATTACGGATGTAGTTTATAAATTTTTAATACACTTCGTGCGACCGCAACCTATATTATGCCCTGATACTATAAAATGAAGGATCATCATGACTCGCACGCTTTCCAAATCCTATCCTGATGTCTCGAGCATCATTGCAGAGAAAAAACCGGCACAACCCGTATTATGTTTTAATCCGCAAAAGATAATAGACAATGTCACGATGTTCAAAAGCGGTTTTAAAGGCGTTGTCGGATGGGCGGTAAAATGTAACCCCCATCCGGAAATCATCAAAGCCATTATCAAAGGCGGTGTGGACCAGTTCGATGTTGCCTCCGCAGATGAAATTGAGAGGATAAAGAAATATTGCCCTGATGCCGTCATGCATTTCAATCATCCTGTCAAACCTGTCGAAGAAATTAAATATGCTTATTTCAAGGCCGGTATTCGTAATTTCGTGTTGGACGACATGGCGGAATTTGACAAAATTGTTGCCGTTTTATCAAAAGGTAAAGTAACCGATTTTTCCGACATTACGTTACTGATCCGCTACCGCAATATTGATCAGATAGAAAAGGGCCAATATGATTTTGGCAAAAAATTCGGGGCAACACCAGACGAGGCTTTTGCCCTTATCCAAAAGGCAATCAGTAAAGAATTTCAAGTTGGGCTTGCCTTTCATCCGGGTTCACAGAACGAGCATCCTTCCATCTCCGCCAAAATGATCGAGCGTGGGTTAAAAATTGCTGACGACGCCTTGCAAGGAACCGATAAAAAAATTGTGCGCCTGAATGTCGGTGGCGGCTTTCCATGTCATTATCCTGATCGTGACACTCCTGACATGGAAGATTATTTTGCAGCTATAAATAACGCAGCAAAAAATTTTCAAGGTGAATTATTTTGCGAGCCTGGCCGCGCCTTAGTCGCCAATAGCATTAGCGTGATAACACGGGTTAATTTGCGGAAGGAAAGCGATAAGAGAATATATCTTAATGATGGATTTTACGGCTCGTTCATGGAATTGCCGTTTGTTAATTTTATGCCGCCTTACCGTGTTTTTAACGCTGATGGAACATTAAAAAAATATGCAGCAAAAGACACCGCATCATTTCAGGTATGGGGTCCGACTTGTGACTCACTCGACCGCCTGCCAAAACCCATAAAATTACCCAAATCGATTGCGACGGGTGATTATATTGAATTTGGTTTGATGGGGTCCTATACGAATGCGACCGCGACCGAATTTAACGGGATCGAACCGGCTAAAATGATGTTGGTTGATAAATTGAATGACTGGAACAATCCGGATAAACAATAAACCCGTTTATTTATAAAACTTATCAATTTCTTCACCTTTCTATGGTCTTCTGATGTAAGATAGGCGAAATAACGCATGGAATATAAATGATGCATACTGCCAATAAACAGCCCTCTACGCCGACCATAAGTATCGATCATGTGAAGGAAGAATTATCCCTTTCAGACCTGAACGATCTTTGCGATGCAACGGACGATGCCATTGAAAACGGTGGCGGTTTCGGATGGGTCAAGTTACCGGCGCGTGATATCCTCGAACGTTATTGGCAGGGGGCAATCATCATGCCGCAGCGCGACGTGTTTCTGGCGCGTTTAAACGGGACGATTTGCGGAACTGTACAAATGGTGCATACGCCCCATCATAATGAGGCACAATCCCATGCCGTTCAAATGACATCGCATTTTGTCGCCCCATGGGCGCGCGAGCATGGCCTGGCGCGGATGCTTGTTACAAGGGTAGAGCAGCAGGCAAAATCACTAGGTAAAACGGTAGTTAATTTGGATGTACGCGAAACACAGGAAGCAGCGATTTCCCTTTATGAATCAATGGGGTATAATCATTATGCCACTCATCCTGCTTATGCCTATATTGACGGGCATTATATTGCTGGTAAATATTATTTCAAAATTCTGAGCTAATCTGCTTTGTAATAATTTTCTAGCCAATATTTTTTAGCCAAGCGTAGTGACAAGGTAGAAAGATAAAAACCCAATGTAGGTATAAGTGCGTTTAAATAAGGTTCAGAAACGCCTATCCCCCACATTACACACATGGCAAAAATATACGTAATAAATAAAATTAATATACGACGAGTTCCGCTTGTTTCCCATGCCTTCTCAGCGTCCACCCGTTTATTACGTTGTTTAATAAGATCGATTTCCGTCTCAATCATATTTATAAATTTTCCAAAAGCCTTTCAATATCTTCCGGCGTTTCGGCATTCAGACATTCAATATCCTTGTTAATGCGGCGAACCAGCCCGCTTAACACCTTTCCGGAACCCAATTCTATCGCACGCGTCACGCCGTTATCACCCATAAAGCCGACAGATTCGCGCCAGCGTACGCGGCCTGTAATTTGATCGACCAGTAACTGACGAATGACATTCGGATCATCTTCCGCCTTGGCCGTGACATTTGCAATGCACGGCAAGGACGGCGGGCGGATGATCGTCTGGCTCAACGCGTCATTCATTTCCTTGGCCGCAGGCGCCATTAATGTACAGTGAAACGGTGCGGAGACTGGCAGCATCACGGCGCGTTTCGCACCCTTTTCCGAGGCCGCGGCGCAAGCTTTTTCAACGGCGGCTTTATGACCGGAAATAACTACTTGGCCGTCGGCATTGTCATTGGCGGCCTGGACCACCTCTTTTTCGGTTGAAATGTCTTTGACGATGGCCTTCACATCATCGAAATTCAGTCCTAATATGGCGGCCATCGCGCCCTGCCCGACCGGAACGGCGCGTTGCATTGCCTGTCCGCGCAATTTCAACAATGTGGATGTATCTTTTAATTCCAGTGCGCTCACCGCTGTAAGGGCCGAATATTCACCCAGTGAATGACCAGCGACATACACGCCCTTATCGCTCAACGAAAATCCGCCTTCCTTTTCCAAAACACGCGATACGGCAACAGAAACCGCCATTAAGGCGGGCTGCGTATTTTCAGTCAGGTTCAGTTTTTCGGCATCTTCGCCCCACATGACAGCGGTTAAATTATACCCCAATGCATCATTGACCTCTTCAAAAACCTCACGGGCAAGTGCGTATGTATCTGCAAGAGTTTTTCCCATTCCCGGGGCTTGACTGCCCTGACCGGGAAAAATAAAAGCGGTTGTCATTGATCTGTATTTCCTTTTTTAAATTCTGCCCTGTTTTATAGAAGGGATGGCAACGCGGGTCAATGCTCTTAATAACTGTGCGCTGTTGCCGCGCGTCGCGGTGCCGGTTTTACGCCCGTATTCAATATTGCTTTCAAATCTGCATAAACGCCGCTTGCGCCAAAACGGAAATGTTCTTTGTTTAAAACCTCTGTAGCCAATATGCCCTGAGTAAGGGCTATAAATTGCGGATAATTCCTGCCGTTTACCCCTCCCGAGATTTTCAATCCGCAGGATTTTGCGCTAAGCTCATTATGTTTTTTGACCGTTAAAGCCATCACCGCAACCGACTCCAGATCCGCACCGCCGTCTTCATGTTTCCCCGTTGAGGTTTTCACAAAATCCGCCCCTGATTCCAGTGCGAGTTCGGTAATATGTTGCAGTTCCTCCAATTGTCCGAAGGCCGCACTTTCGACTATCACTTTCAATTTCACGCTTTCGCCGCAAGCCTCTTTTGCGGCCTGTATCATATCGCGAATATCTGCCTCCGCGCCGTTTTCCATGGATTTGAATTTTTCGAAATCCGCCACAATGTCGATTTCAGTTGCTCCGTTATCAACGGCCTCAAGAATGTCCGCACGTGTTGTATCTATGGTGGCAATATCGCCGTTATTTCTTTGCCACCCTGTCGGGAAATTTATCACGGTTGCAATTGCAATATCCGTATCTTTTAGAATATTGGCGGCTTGTTGAATATGTTCCGGATACAGGCACACCGCCGCCGCGTTATCGGCTATAGCCTTCGTGCACAGATTATCAATATCCTTATCCGTTTCCGCGCCTGTCAAACTTGTCAAATCAAGGCAATTAATTGCAATTTGTGCCGATCGCATATCAGGCTGCGCGGTTTTTGCCTTGGTAACATAAGGATCGATTGCATTATGCAGTTTTGTCTCGGCATTGACCATTTATTTTGCTTTCCATGTTGTGGCATTAGCCTTTTCTTGGGTTCCGCTGGCAAGGTTTTTGACCTCTCCCAAATCAGGAAACCAGACATAACCAATTCCTTTTTTCTCGGCATAGGCGATTTGTTTACCGATTTTTTGCGGCGCGTGATACACCTCCACATTATGGCCGCCCGCGCGTAAAGCTTGCGCCACTTTTGCCGTCTCGGCACGCATATCTTCATCAGGTAAAATAACCAGCACATCCGTCGGACATTTTTTGTGAGCTTTGATATAACCGTGATGCCTCAATACATCGAACAGACGTGTAAAGCCGATGGATATACCGACGCCGGGCAGATGTTTGTTAATGTAACTTCCGGCCAGATCGTCATAACGGCCGCCCGAACAAACGGAAGATGTGAATTCCGGAATATCAAGCAACCGCGTTTCATACACCGTGCCGGTGTAGTAATCCAACCCCCGCACGATTGAGAGGTCAGCCTTTATAACACCTTCGGGCAGGTGGGAAAGTTGATCGAGAACAAAGGCCAGCTCTTCAATCCCTTCTTTCATTTGGTCATTGTCAGGTGTAATAGCGCGAATATCCGCAACACCACTCACCGTCGTTAAATGCAGAATTTTTTCACAATGGTCTTTGGACAGGCCGCAGTCATTCATTAACAGCTTTGTCACTTCCTCCGGCCCTAATTTATCCAGCTTATCAACAGTACGGGTTACAGGAATTGTGTCTTCTACACCCATAGCATCAAGCAACCCCAAAAGGATTTTACGGTTAGAAATTTTAATTTGGATACGTCCGATATCAAGGGCTGATAAGGCCTCGTAAATCACCGCCGGCATTTCCGCGTCAAAGTGCAAAGGCAGGTGATCAACATGAATCACATCAATATCGCATTGATAAAATTCACGCATGCGGCCCAGTTGCGGGCGTTCCCCGCGCCATACTTTTTGCATGGCATAGCGTTTGAACGGAAAATCCAGCTCGTTAAAATGCATGGCAGTATAGCGCGCCAACGGCACCGTTTGATCAAAATGCAGGCCGATGCGTGCTTCGCGTTTATCGCTGTCATCCGCCTGAAGGCGTGTCAGCGTATATATTTCCTTATCGGTTTCCCCCTTGGCGGTGAGGACGTCAATTTCCTCGGCTGCCGGGGTTTCAATGGATGTATATCCGTAAGATTCAAATACGCGGCGAATATGATCCAGCCATTGTTGTTCAATTAAACGTTCTTCGGGGAGCCATTCCGGAAATCCGCTAATGGCTTTTGGCTTGTAAATCTGTTTCTTATCCTTGCTCATAAACCATATTTAGCACGATGATTCCATGAAATCACCATTTAGTTTATAAACATTATTCAGCCAGATATGTATTGGCAATACGCGCGGCAATATCCTGGAATGCATCGTCGAGATCGGCCTTGGATGGAGCATCAAGATATTGGGTTTTATCACTGGCGCAGTCTTCATATATTTTTTTTGTCGATGCATTGATGCCCGACCCAAAAGTAATTGTATAAATATCAATTTTTTTACTTTTCATGATTTTACAGATGTCTTCCAATCGATCATCTAATAATTTAGTATTATCAGGACCCGTGTTAAATCCGTACGCATTATATGTTCCGGGATGAAAATTCTGTTTTCCATCTGTCATCAGAACAACAACTTTCAACCAGTTTTTATCGCCATAGGGTGACCCTTCTTTGAAAGGGAATGCCGGTGAGATTGTCCTGTATGCCCATAGCATACCGATAGAGCTTAGTGTACCATTGGTAGAACCGGCCGTATTCATTGAATTTAATGTATCAACAACATCACCCTTTTTAGAGGTTAGCGGTAAAATCGGTTCTTGGGGGCAGTTATAATTCCGCTTGTTTTTTGACGACCCAAATTTCTTACAAACGACATTATCATCGTCATCACGACAAAAGCGGAATGGTTTTAAAGGGGTATTAACGCTATCACTTAAGTCTGTTGAGTAGGGCTCAATTACACATCCCATCCAGTCGCCACTTTCTACATCATCAGTATAAGGAATGAGCGGATCAATCAGATAAGGCTGGATATATTTTCCCGGATTGACGTTGGCGGAATACGGAACAACGCCGACTTTCACACGGTCAGTTGTTCCTGAGAAATCAAACAAAGTATTGGTAAAATTAATCGAGGCATCCCGTAATGCCTTAATATTGTTGTTGCTATTCATTGAGGCGGTGTTATCAAGTGCCAAAACCACCTCTACCTTTTTATTTTTAACCACTTTTGCAAAGGAGCCGACTGTTACAGTATCCTTATTAAAAAACGGCATTATGGTATTGAGGCTTGTTGCTGTCGCAGAAATCGAAATGCTTGTTTCGTCTGTAATATTCACGTCAATATTTTCTTTTAATAATTCGGCATCGCCAACGTTATCAAAATTAACAATTACAAATTCTTTTATAAATTCTTTAAGAGGATCGCCTTTGAGTTCCGAGGTTGCACCTGCGAGGGCAGCGGCATCAATCGAACGGGATAGGTGACGTTTCACGTTATAAGCTTTGGCAAGGTCAATACCAACGCCGGCGGCGCCCAATATCATTGGGATTGACATGGCAAACAAAATGGCCACTACGCCTGCCTTATCGGAAGCAAATAATTTAATATATTGATATATTTTTGTCATATTCTCTCTAATCGTATCCCAATTATATTATCATAAAAAAGTAAGTTTTTTCTTAAAAAATTTGCTATCAATGATCAAACAGTTGTGCCAGTTCATTCATCATCACTCCCGGTAAATCAGCCGCATCACGAATTGTAACGGCACGTTGATAATATTTTCCGACATCGTGACCGATACCTATGGCTGTAACCTCGACATTGCCTCGTTCCTCTATCCCCCTTATAACCTGATGCAAATCCTGCTCCAGATAGCCTGATCGATTGGAGGATAAAGTTGAATCATCGACCGGTGCACCATCAGATATGACCATAAGAATTTTTCGTTCCTCACGGCGTCGGCTCAGGCGTTGATAAGCCCATAATAAGGCTTCTCCGTCTATATTCTCTTTGAGCAACCCTTCTTTAAGCATCAACCCGATATTATTTCGTGTTCTACGTAACGGCGCATCGGCGCTTTTATAAATAATATGACGGACATCATTCAGCCGCCCAGGATTAGCGGGACGCCCGTCTTGTGCCCATTGCGCGCGTGATTTACCGCCCTTCCAGTTTACGGTTGTGAAGCCTAGAATTTCAACTTTCACCCCCGCCCGTTCAAGCGTACGCATCAACACATCGGCGGTGAGGGCGGCAATTGTGATAGGCCGACCCCGCATTGATCCTGAATTATCAATCAATAATGTCAAAACAGTATCCTTGAAATCGGTTTCGACCTCGCGCTTATAGGTAATGGGCAAATTAGGGTCAACAATAATACGGGTCAGACGCGACGTATTGATTACGCCGTTTTCAACATCGAATTCCCAGCGTCTTTGTTGACGAGACATCAACCGGCGTTGCAGGCGATTGGCTAATTTGCCGATCAATGTCTGTAACGGTTGCAATTGAGAATCCAGCTGCGTGCGCAAGGCGGATAATTCACGCAAATCGGCAAGTTTTTGCGCCTCGATCGTTTCGTCAAAATCATGCGTATAGATGGCATAATTTCTGTCACGTGCTTCCAAAAGGGTTTTCGCAGGTTTGGGAGGCGATTGGCTTTCGCCGTTTGTTTGATCTCCGCCATTTTTCCCATCCAGAGGGTCGCCTTGCATATCCTGCGCCCCTGCAACCGGCTCACCATTGGAATCGCTGTTTTGATCCTGAAAATAGTCCATAGGGTTTATAGAACCGGCAGGTGCCTGCGTGCCGCTTTCGGCTATTTCACTACTATCGTCTTCACTTTCATCGTCATTTTCGTCTGCGGCATCATCAACTGGGACGGATGATTGCTCTCCTTCTGCCGGGCTTTCAACATCAGCAATACTCTGCTTTTCTGCTTCAAGATCGATATCATACAAGATAGCTATAAACATATCTGCCGCCTCGGCAAAATCCTGCTGGTCTTCCATCCGCGTAAACATACGGTTGAACGCGCCGTATCCTATCTTGCGCTCGACGGTCAGGCGCCATTTATTGGCAACACGCCGTGATATCGGCCCCAGATCATGACGCGGTGTCATTGCTTCGAACGCCAAAATATACAACCCGTCCTCGATAGGAACTGAAGAGGCCGTCTGATACCCTTTTTTCTCGCACGCATCCTCCAGCGCGGCGATCAAATTATCGCCGACACCCTGCATGTGACGTATGCCCAAAGTTTCGCACCGTACCTGTTCGAATACATCAAATAATGCTTTTGCTTCTGGAGTATGAATGGCCGATCCGTCACTATCCTTA
>DCKW01000108.1:6080-6492 GCA_002320485.1 Micavibrio sp. UBA1664 | reverse complement strand
TTGTGGTGAGACAGGAAAATGGAGTGGCCTGCAAGGTCGTATACACGGCCCCACGGCAACAGGTTACAATTTTGCAAAACCTCAGGAGAAAGAATTTATCCGTGATGCATTCGAGTTGATCGCAAAGTTTCGCCCCGGTTTTATGAATGCCAATTACCCTAAACTTGGCGGCGCAATCAATGCCGATGTAGCCCGCAAAAACGGTTTGGCACATCGCTTATAGGCATTGAAAATTTACCGTGCGTTCAGAATGCGGGCCGCATCAAGGGCATGATAGGTCAGAATGCCGTCCGCACCTGCCCGTTTGAATGACAGCAGAGCCTCCATCATTGCGGTGTCATAATCAATGGCACCGGCCTCGGCAGCATATTTCAGCATGGCATATTCACCGCTAACATTATAGGCAAAGGTC
>DCKW01000108.1:537-5702 GCA_002320485.1 Micavibrio sp. UBA1664 | reverse complement strand
GGTTTGACCATGACCATGTCAGCGCCTTCGATAATATCCTGTTCGGTTTCGCGCAAGGCCTCCATCGCATTGGCAGGGTTCATCTGATATGTTTTACGGTCCTTTGGGCCGCATCCTCCACCGAGTGAGCATCCTGCGGCATCGCGGAACGGGCCGTAAAAGCCGGACGCGAATTTCGCTGAATAAGCCATGATAGGCAGGTGAGAATAACCACTTTGATCTAATCCTGAACGAATTGCCTCAACAAGGCCGTCCATCATACCCGATGGGGCGATAATATCTGCGCCGGCCTCGGCTGCAATAATCGACTGAATGGCCAGGTTTTGCAAGGTGCGGTCATTGTCAACATCGGTTTGATCGTCATTCAACGGGCCGCAATGGCCATGATCGGTATATTCGCAAAAACAGATGTCTGCAATGACCAGAATATCAGGTGCGGCCTGTTTTGCAGATTGAATCATTCGGGCCAGTAAACCGTTCGGGCGCATTGAGTCAGATCCGATAACATCCTTGTTTTTTGATACACCGAATAAGATAATGGCAGGTATGCCAAGATCGCGACATTCGCGCACCTTATCAGGCAATGTTGATTCAGTCTCACGAAACACACCCGGCATCGAGTTGATCGGCGTGCGCGATTGGGCGTTCTCCTCAACAAAAATCGGGTAAATGAGGTCATTCACTGTTAAGTACGTTTCCTGAACAAATCGGCGGATTGTCGGATTTTGCCGCATGCGGCGCATTCTTTTTTCGGGTTTCGGAATATCCAGATTGTCGATCATTACTGCTTCCCTTATAAGTTAGTATATGTCCTCTATTTTAGTATCGGAAAAAGACACTTCTGTCTATATCACCCTCAACCGTCCTCAGGCGCTCAATGCTCTCAACCATGAAATGGTTTTAGAAATCACCCGTCTTTTGAAAGAGTTCAGGGGCAGGGACGATATCACTACTATTATTTTTCAGGGGGCGGGTGACAAGGCTTTTTGCGCCGGTGGCGATGTTAAAATGGTTCATGCCACAGGATCGGAATGGATGAGCGCAGGCCGACACGGATTTAATCCCGCCTGGATCTATTTTCGTGATGAATATCGGATGAATGCGATAATACATCACTATCCCAAACGAATCATTTCGTTATGCCATGGTTATGTGATGGGCGGCGGTTACGGAATTGCCGGAAACGGAAATGATATAATTGTTTGTGAAAACACTATATTTGCCATGCCTGAAACGATATTAGGGTTTTTCCCGGATGTCGGAATAGGATGGAAACTGGCGCGGGCAGGGGCTTTGGGAATGTATATAGCCCTTACAGGCAATATGTTCGGTCCCGATATGATGATGGCTGCGGGAATGGCGACACATTTTTTATCTTGTAAAGAATTTGAAAACTTTTATCCGTTAAAATTAAAGACTAATACGAATAAAATTGAAATTAAAAACCGGAAGGAGATAGAGGCGATATTTTCATTAGGCAGCGTAGAGGATATTTTCGAAGCATTACAAAGGAGCCACAGTGAGTTTGCGAGGGAGACATTGGAAGCATTATCTAAACGTTCTCCCATGAGCCTGCTTGTGACATTCAGGCATCTGAAATTGGCTGAGAAGGAGGATTACGATACAGCTATTGCCAGGGATTACCAATTGGCGTGCGCCTTTTTTTCAAAGGAAGACATCTACGAAGGAATTCGAGCGCAAGTTATAGACAAGGATAGATCGCCGAAATGGAAATATTTATCAATTCTTAATATTTCTCAGGCAGATATTGATTATTATTTCGATTTCGTAGATCATAGATTAAATTGATTTAATTCAAATAAGGAGTTAACACGTGCTACCAACCGCATATCATGATGCCATCCAGTTAATCGAACGCCTTCACCGACGTTTCTTGGATGTGGTCAAGCTGGAACTGGATAAATTACAGATTCAAGACATTAATAACGTTCAGGCCATGATTTTGTATAACATTGGCGAAGATGATATGACCGTCGGTGAATTGACACTGCGCGGATATTATTTGGGATCGAACGTTTCATACAACGTCAAAAAGATGGTTGAAAACAACTACATCATTCAGGAACGCTCAGTTCATGACAAACGATCGATTCGTGTGCGTTTATCCGATAAAGGTCTGGACCTCTATGGCCAGCTTTATAAAATGTTCGCCCGCCATGAGGAGCAAATTCAGAATACGGAATTAACCAATGAACGTATCAAAGATTTCAATGAAACCATGAAAATGATGGAGCGTTTTTGGGCTTCACAAACCAACTTCACTGGTCTGGATTCATTGGATTGGGATTAATGCAAATCGCTCTCCCAAGAAAAGGCCCCGCACCGATAGTGACGGGGCTTTTTCTTTTTTAGCGCATGGTGACGATTTCTTCCGCGCTGGTCGGATGAATGCCGAAGGTTTCGTCAAAACATTCTTTTGTGGCACCCATTTTGATAGCAACGGCGAACCCTTGTGTCATTTCCGCCGCATCAGTCCCGCATATATGCAAGCCCAAAACCTTTCTCGATTTTTTATCGACAATCATTTTGATAAAAGTTTTTTCATTACGACCGGCAAGGGTAAAGGCCATCGGCCTGAATGTACTTTTATAAATATCAAGTTCGAATCCTTCTTTTCGCGCCTCTGCTTCGGAAATACCGACGGTTCCGATTTGCGGACGGGAAAAAACGGCAGTCGGTATATTGTGATAGACTATACATTCGCGGTCGATATCGCTGAAAAGTGTATCGGCAAGCCAATGGCCTTCTTTAATGGCAACAGGTGTCAACTCAACACGGCCTGTGACATCGCCAATGGCATATATATTGGAAATATTGGTTTGATAGCGGTCGTTAATCTCTATGTATCCTGCCTTATTTAAATCTACGCCTATTTTGTCAAGATCAAGGCGAGCCGTTTCCGGAACACGACCGATTGCCGAGAGGGCACAATCGCAGATCAACACGGATTCTTCATTATCCGTTAGGGTTACAAGCAAATCGTCACCTTGCTTACCGATATGGGCGATTTCGGCATTAAATCTCAAATCAATCCCTTGGGTGATCATCTCATCACGAAGATGACAACGTATATCCTCGTCAAACCCCCGCATGAACAGGTCACCACGATAGACAAGGGTAACGTCAGATCCCATGCCTTTAAAAATATGGGCAAATTCAACGGCGATATATCCGCCCCCGTAAATTACTACATGCTTAGGCAATTCCTTTAAAAAGAATGCATCATCGGATACGATCATATGTTCCGCACCGTCAAAGGAAGGGACACGTGGTTTTCCGCCTGTCGCAATCAGGATATTTTTTGCGGTTATTTTTTGATCGCCAATCTGTACCGTATGGTCGTCGATAAATGAGGCAAATTCGGAATGGACTTTAACTCCGGCTTTTTCAAGCATATTGGTGTAAATTTCATTAAGGCGATTGATTTCCTTATCTTTGCTGGCGATGAATGTTTCCCAACTGAAATCGGCCTTTTTATGCTCGCTCCAACCAAAGCCGACTGCATCTTCAAAGTGAGCGTGATAGTCAGCGGCATAAGCCATCAATTTTTTAGGAACGCAACCGACATTGACACAGGTTCCGCCCATATGACGGCCTTCGGCAATTCCTACCTTCGCGCCGTGGGACGCGGCTATACGCGCCGATCTTACCCCGCCCGATCCGGCCCCAATCACAAAGTAATCATAATCATAGTCTTTGTTTTTTTTAGATGTCGACATATCTTAATTCTTCCGCTTTCCATCGTCTATGTAACCACAACCATTGGTCAGGATGTTCACGTATCCATTTTTCCAACAGGGCGTGCGTGTCCGTAATAATATCGGTAACTTCACGATTTAATGTAGAGATGGGGGGCAAGGCTTCAACCAAAAAGCCGCCTTTTTCCCGCACACAGCGAAGTGGCACAAGGGGGCATTTATATTTTTGCGCCAGTTCAATAAACGCTGTTCCCGTTTTTGCCTTCATACCAAAAAAATCGGCGTCAATACCTTCATTATATTTCTGATCGATCAGTAATCCCAAATGCTGGTTATCCTTTAAAGCCTTGACCATGCCCACCATGCCCTTACGGGATTTCGGGTAAGGGATCAGACGCCCCTCCGGCGATCTGAATGCATGCAAACGTTGATCGACGTAAGGATTATTGGGTGCCCGATAAACGGGATGCATTTCCAGCCCGACATGATGGAGGAGGGCATAGGGTAAGACCTCCCAGTTTCCTAGATGCGCGCCGAACAGGACAGCAGGTTTTCCATCGTTTTTAAGTGATTGAAGAATATCAAGACCTTTAAAGCGTACATGATGTGTGGCGATGGTTTTTAATTGCGGATACTCAGCAATCACGCGTCCTAAATTATTCCAATGTCCTTTTGCAATGTCTCGTGCACTATTTTCATCGCATTCCAATGCGGCCCTGATATGTCTTACCGCTTTTCGGTTCATCGCCATATGCGGGCCGAGGAATCCTGCTATAAAACCGAATAACGCCGATCCCCATTCCCACGGCAAAATCTTACAAATAGCATGCAATGCCAGTAAAAATACATGTTCGAGGCGGTAGCGAAATTTTTTCATGACAATTTGTTTAAAGCATTAAAAAAAGTTTTTTTAAACGCATCATCCAGAGTGACAGATATTTTCAGACAATCGATTTTTTTCTTCCAGTTATCGCTTAATCGAACCCAGTCTTTTTCCGTTGTAATGATACCGACCTTGCCTTCTTCGGCTCTCGCTTCGATTTTTTTTATATCTCCATGAGTATAAGTGTGATGATCGGGAAACGCATAATGAGCGTATAATTGATATCCGCTCGCCTCCAGCGTATCAAAGAACTTTTCGGGGCGGGCGATGCCGGCAAAGGCAACAACAGAGCGTTTCTCATTTTCCTGAACCGGGTTGTCAGTTGTTATGGTTGCATTGAATGTTTTGAATTGTCCTAACGCTTTTAAATCGGTGTCAGCGTTTCGATTGATAATAATTGCCGCATTGGCGCGCTTTATACCAACAGATACCGGCTCTCTTAATGGACCGGACGGAAAGCAATATCCGTTTCCAAAGCCGAAACCGCCGTCAACCACGATAAAGGACAGATTTTTTTTCAATTTAGGGTTTTGAAAACCATCATCCATAATAATACAATCTGC
>DCKW01000108.1:0-240 GCA_002320485.1 Micavibrio sp. UBA1664 | reverse complement strand
TTGAAAACCATCATCCATAATTATTAAATCGTATCCGCTTCGTTGTGCCAACAACACACCCTTATAACGGTCGGCGGCAATAATAACAGGAGCATAGCGGGATTGCATCAATGCTTCATCGCCCACATCCCAGCTTGTATGTATGGTAGGATCAACTTCCAAAGGCCCATTGTGATTGCCTCCATACCCGCGCATCAGGAAACATGGCGTTGCAAATTTTCCATGGTCTTTCACAAGTTC
>DCKW01000079.1:20732-23670 GCA_002320485.1 Micavibrio sp. UBA1664 | reverse complement strand
AATTTTTTAAAAGAACAACCCGACCTTAATTATCACAATCCTGACGTACAGGAAGAAATGCTGAATATTGCCCGTTTCTGGCTGGACAAAGGCGTGGACGGTTTCCGTCTCGATGTTGTGAATTTTTATTTCCATGATCAGGAATTACGCGATAACCCTCCTGTCACAGACGATTATGAAGGTAATGCCTGTACACAATATGAGGGTTTGTGGCCCTACACCATGCAACAACATATCTATGACCGTTCACGCCCCGAAACATTGGAATTTCTCAAAAAAATACGGACACTGTGTGATGAATATGACGACCGTTTTCTAGTCGGGGAAATCGGTGACGATACGCCCTTTGCTTTAGCGGCAGAATATACAAAAGGCAGCGACCGCCTGCACACCGCCTACAGCACCGCGATGATGGCGGGGCAATCTACAACTGTAAAAACGGAAGATTTTGTACTTCCCGTAACTGCCGAACGTGATATTAACGGTCAGAGCTGGCCTTGCTGGGCCTTTAGCAATCACGATACGGTTCGCGTTGCCACACGATGGGAGAAAAACAACCCTGACAACGATCCGCAATTTGTCAAAATGCTGATGACCGCACTGACCTCTCTCCGCGGCAGCTTTTGTATTTATCAAGGTGAAGAACTGGGATTGAAAGAAGCCCAATTGAAATTCGAAGATCTTGTTGACCCATGGGGAATTGCCTTATGGCCTGAATGGCAGGGACGTGACGGATGCCGCACACCAATGCCTTGGAACGAATATATGCCCAACGCCGGATTTTCAACCGAAGAGGCAAAACCCTGGCTTCCTGTATGTCGCAAACATTATCCCACTGCGGTCAGACAACAAGAGCTGGATGAAAACTCGATTTTGAATTTCACAAAAAACCTGTTGCACTGGCGGAAAGAACATCCCGTTTTACAAAGAGGGGATATTGAATTTCTGGACTATGGTCAAAATATTTTGGCATTTAAAAGGGTTGATAAAGATCATGAATATACATGCCTTTTCAATCTGAAGTCCGACGATGAAAGAATCGAGTTAGGAAAACCCGTTTCAGGACTTTACTCTTTAGGGGCGGATATTTCCGGCTCCACCGTATTTTTATCATCGTTCGGGTTCGCCATTGTGGACTGAGGATCCTGTTGAACAGGTGACGAAGCGACGGCTACAGCCTCGCTTTCCAGCATCTCAACAAGGGTGATCAGCTTTGTCACAAGCTGATTAATCTTGCGCGGGTCGTCAATCGGATTGGCCGTTCTCACCGCAATGAAAGCCTGGGAACCGTCACTGACAAACGCAACGTTAAAAGGCAGTTTCGACAATTGCTGGATTGCCTCGATTCTTTGGCGATTGTCGGCAAACCATAACTCGGGTGCTTCATCCTCGGGGCATTGACCGATCATTTTTTTCGGCCAGTCGGGGTCTTGCACTTCAAATGTGAGGGGCAAAGCAATCGTTGCCATAAAATCTGCGAACCCTTGCGAGGCAACAACGCATGTCAATGCCGGAATGCGATTGAGAAAAACCTCGACAACGCTTTGTGTGCTTCGCTGTCCTTGTGCATTTTCAACCAGTTGCGGATAAAAATTGACAGGGTGGCCTTTAATCTCCCCCACCATTGTCGGGGAGTCAAGTAATCTGCCGCCATTATAGGTCAATCCCATTTTCATGGCGTAAGCGCGCCAAGCCTTTTTCTGCTCATAAATCGAGTGATAAGACCAGATAAAAAATCCGGCAGCACATAAGACGAATAATACCCATAAAAATAGCCACATAAGATTAGAATACCAGAATTTCCTTGCAGGAAAAGTAAAGATTTAAAAACATGGAAGATATTACGAATCGTGCTAATCATTAGGCTATGCCCCATACCGTTACCTCATCCGCCTCAGTTACGCTGCCGATCGTATCGGTTGTGGTGATTGTAGGGGCAAGAATATGTATCATGACCACCGACGGTGAGATTATCACCAGACCACTGGGCGAGCGGTTTTCGCTATCCTCCTTATTAAAGGACACCCCAGTTTTGACATGCCACGCCCCATGGACGGCATCCAAACTGGGGCTGGAGCATTTTCCGGTATTTGACGTACTAGAACTCTATGCGTTTTGCAGACCGGCGCAATTTGTTACCCCTACCTTGACGGGTCTGTCTGCAAGTATGGGTCTGACGCCACCAGACGATCCCGAGGATGTGCCGCTACAAGCCCTTGAAATATCAAGTCTGCTCCTAACAGAATTAAGAACAAAATCCCAAATCGAGCAAAAACAATGCGCGTCCATTGCATCCGCAATGGCAGGCCGGGGTGGTGGTTGGGCGTGGTCAGCGTTTATTTTAAACGCTTTGGGTATGCCCCTTACACCCCCTGCCCCCGTAAATCCCAAACACGACATGGATTTTTTCGATGAGCTGCCTGAATGGGCGGAGGAAGCGCCGCCCCCGCCGAATAAATACGAAACGATTAGCGGCGAGGAAACACGTGATCATCTTTCCATTTTACTTAACCGTCGCGAACATGCCGGACGTAAAGCCGAAATGAGGGCGCAACAGGCAAATTACGCCACTCGCATTGCCGATTCGTTTGTGCCAAAAACGGAAGACGCATCACCGAATGTTTTAATCGCACAGGCCGGAACAGGTATTGGAAAAACCTACGGCTATTTAACACCTGCGCAATTATGGTCGGAGAAAAATGAAGGGCGCATTACGGTTTCCACCTATACCAAAAACCTGCAACGCCAGATCGAGCAGGATCTGGATATTTTATATCCCGATACCGCCGAGAGAAAACGCAAAGCCGTCACCCAAAAAGGCCGCGAAAACTATTTATGCCTGCTCAATCTCGAAGAGCTCATTACCACTTCCGCCATGGCACAAAATCCGCGCACCGTCATAGCGGCGGGATTAATGGCACGATGGGCCTTCACCACA
>DCKW01000079.1:16208-20353 GCA_002320485.1 Micavibrio sp. UBA1664 | reverse complement strand
TGGGCTTGCAAAATACATTGGGATTGGCCGACCGGCGTGGTGAATGTATTTACGCCGCCTGCGACCATTATCACCGATGTTTCATCGAAGGAATGAACAGAAAGGCGCGTCGTGCCCGCATCATTATCAACAACCACGCCCTGACAATGATCCGTGCGGCCACGGAGGCAAGCGACGCCACTACGCCTTTTATTATTTTTGATGAGGCGCACCACCTGTTTCATGCCGCCGACAGCGCGTATGGAGCAAATCTGACGGGCCTGGATACTGCCGACCTGAGGCGATGGCTGGTCGGGCCGGAGGACGAACGCCGTAAAGGGCAACCCAACAGCCGCGGCCGTGGATTGAGAAAACGTCTGGAGGGTTTGATCGCTGAAGATTCCCCTGCTTTTTATGATATCGGTAAAATTATTGTTGCCGCAAAGGAGGTTTTACCTGCCCCCGGATGGAGAAAGCGTGTTTTTACGCATGATCCGTTTGGCGGCATGGAATTCTTTTTGTCAGCGGTGGCCGCGCATGTCAGTCAGCGGGCAACGGATGCGCGATCTCCCTACTCTATCGAATGTGATATAGCCCCTGTGACCGAAACATTGATTGAAAAAGCCCAAGTTTTACGCGCAGGCCTTAAAAAGTTACAAGCCCCCCTTCAGGATCTGGCTGAAAATTTACGCGCCATTCTAGAGGACAAAGCAAAGGATATTGATAAGGATACCATGGTGCGTTTGGATAATTTATCTGCCTCCATAGAACGGCGATCAACATTGATGGTGGCGGCATGGGTTCGAATGCTTGAAACCCTGATTAATAAAAATCGGGATAAGGATAAAATAGACTGGTTCGAAATCACCCGCATCGAGGGGCGCAATTATGATTGCGGGCTATATCGTCGTTACAAAAATCCGATGGAGCCGTTCGGTAATTCCATTCGTCATACCACCCATGGAATCGTTATGACCTCCGCCACACTTCGCGCGCAAAAAGGCGAGGCTGAAACAGACTGGCGCGAGGCGGAACAATCGCTGGGCATATCCCACCTTACGGATTTATCTGCAGCCAAAATCGACCTTCCATCACCGTTTCATTATGCACAACAATCAAAAGTTCTGATTATTACCGATATTGATAAAAATAATGGTATGGCAATCGCCAATGCCTATAAGGCTATTTTTGAGGCGTCTGGCGGAGGGGGTTTGGGATTGTTCACGTCAATCCAAAGATTGAAACAAACATATAATTCTATCCATGAAGCCCTGGAACGTCAGTCAATCCCCCTTTATGCACAACATATGAATGATATTGATATTGGAACACTCACTGATATGTTTCGTGATGATGAACACGCCTGCCTGCTCGGAACCGATGCCGTTCGTGACGGCATAGATGTCGCTGGACGGTCCCTGCGCTGTATTGTATTTGACCGTGTGCCGTGGCCCCGCCCCACCATCTTGCATCGTGAAAGACGCAAAATTTTCGGCGGACGGGCTTATGACGAAAATCTCACACGTTTAAAATTGAAACAGGCTTACGGACGTTTAATACGCAGCGAGAATGACAAGGGCGTTTTTGTCATGCTGGACGGATCCACCCCGACACGTTTGCTTGATGCCTTTCCCGAAGGTGTCGTAATTGAAAGAATAAAGTTGAAAGACGCCTTAAAAAATATTCGTGCTTTTGTAAATTGACGTATAAGGCAATGATTGGTTATCATTAATCATCAGGGAAAACATATGACCGAAAACGATATTCATCGTATCACTCAACGTTTATTATATACGCAGCCGTCTCAGGATAGTGACGTTGCCATCCTGTTGGGGAATGCGATGTGTAGCGGCGATATCGCCCGCGCTGCAGCCGATAGATTTCACGAAGGTCGATTTTCAAAAATTATTTTATGCGGCGGCGTGCCGCAAAAAACCCGTACGCTTCTTCACCGAAGAGTAAACAATATCTTTCGGCGTCATGCCGTTCACGGCGGTGTCAAACTCTCCATCCCGTTGAGTGATATTTTTGCCAGCGCAACCGAAGCACACCATATGCGTGATATTTTACGACAAAGCGATGTTCCCGATAGTGCAATTGCCCATATTGATAATGAATCCCGTAATACAGGTGAAAATTTCAGCTTTATTCGGAATCATGTTCTATCAAGCGGGTATAAAACTGCCTCCGTTGTGTGTGCCGTATTTCATCAACGGCGCGCACTGGAAACCTGTAAAAAATGGTTGCCGGATTTAGATGCGATGACTGTTCCCGTTTATCCTTACAAAATCGCCCCGGACATCTGGCGGGAAAAATGGGCGCAAATTCCCTTTGCCCGCGCCGCGATGCAAGGGGAAGATTATCGCACCAACGAGAGTAATCCGGACAATTATTATAAAAAGGGTTTTTGCGTTCCTGTAAAAATTGCCTAAAAATGAAATTTTTTATGCCAGCTTTCTGGCAGAAATTAACGCTTTAAAAAAATCTTTTACATCAGGCACAATGCTATCCGCATTATCCTTATTTTGAGGTGTACAACGATTACGGCGTAATGGTAATACGGTGTAAATACCAAATGAACGGCAAGCCCCTAAATTTACGGCAGTGTCATCCACGATTGCAACCCTGCCACTGTCCGCCAATGCAAAACGACCGCCTATACGATCGAGTGCAGCACCGATATGAGTGGGATTTCTTTTATCCAGCATTGTTTCATTAGGTCCAAAACTATCAATTCCCAAAATCGTATTGAAATAATGCGAGATGCGGTGTCCCCTGTCCCCCAAAACAATTTCCGCATAACGCTGTGTGCCGTTTGTAAATGCGTGAATATCGACATCCTGCTCTTTTAACTGGTCCAGCAAGGCGGGTAAATCAGGGTCAATCTCAATTCTTTTTTGTCGAAATTGTCGATGGATATAGCCGTCATCTTCGCATAGTGCATCATGATGATGTTTATAGAGGTGCATTTCCTGCGCACCGTGACGATGGGCAAACAAAGCCGTTGTGCGACCGAACTGGGCATAGGATTGCACACTTGTTTTTACACAATCCTCAAAATCATACCGTATTGCATTTTCAGGATATAATTCACAAAATGAGGTGGCCGTTGCCACTGAAAATTGACGGGCAAACCCCGATCCGTAATGATTGATCACATGATCGACATCCACTAATACTGTGTCAATCGCGGATAATGGCGTCGATATATCTTTCATTCAGAAATTTTGATCCTGCTGTAATCAGGATGGAGGCTATTTAAGCGGCCTCTATCATAATTTTTAAAATTTCAACGCGCTTTTGAAAGCGTCCACGCTCGTTAATATCCTCGTGAATTTTAATATCTTCAATCAGGATATCCACCTGCCGTTGCAAATCCGCCTTGTCCAGATCATTAACATTCACGGCCTGCTCGGCAAGTAACGTGCATTGGGTTCCTGTCACATCGGCAACGCCACCGGCAATAAAGATGCGATCGGAAATTTGTTTCATATTATCACGATAGATTTCAACGACCCCCGCTCTTACATTCGCCACCAAAGGCATATGACCGGCAAGCACACCGAAATCACCTTCTGTTCCCGGAATGACCGCCATAGTAACATCTTCGGAAATAATTTTGGCTTCGGGTGAAACAAGTTCAAAATATATAGGTTGGGTCATGTTATTTCTCTGTCGTCCATTTCATTTGAAATTCAAGTTCTTCTTCACCGTCCTCACGTTCGTGTTCGATGTTGAAAACGGCGCGGTTAGGAACGTAAATCCGTTCCCCCGCGACCTGAATTTCAAAATTTTCACCTGCCTCGATACAATCCGCCAAACGACGCAGTTTTTCCACAAACTGGTCTTTCGGATAGGATTTTTCTATATCGCGATCGGTTTTCATAGGTTTAGGCCGCTTCCTTCGCCATTTTTTCGGCTTTGGCAATGGCTTGTTCAATACCACCACACATATAGAACGCGGATTCAGGAAGGTGATCCAATTCACCCTCAACAATCATCTTGAAGCCTTTAATCGTGTCTTGCAGTTGAACAAACACACCCGGTGTTCCTGTAAACACTTCCGCAACGTGGAATGGCTGTGACAGGAAGCGTTGGATTTTACGAGCACGGGCAACGACAAGCTTGTCATCTTCGGACAATTCATCCATACCCAAAATCGCAAT